>CAYTUA010000127.1:0-7627 GCA_964440855.1 uncultured Lentimicrobiaceae bacterium | reverse complement strand
CAGGGCATTCTCAATATTATGACGTCCGGGCACGCCCATAATTATTTGGGAAATCCTGTTATTATTCATTAGCAGATCAAAGCAGAAACGTCCCTGATGCACGTGAATATTCATGGCACTCAGGTCGGCCCTGTCATCAATCCCATAAGTCAGGTTTTGTTTATCTGTAATAATTGGCAATCCGTATCTACTGATCAGCAAGCCATTGGCTTTTATGTTTTGCGCAAACTGATCAAATGTTTCCTGCATATATTGATGGTTTTGGTAAATATCCAAATGGTCGGCATCCATTGAAGATATGATGGCGATATCTGGATTTAATTGCAGGAACGATTTATCGAATTCATCGGCTTCAACCAGCATATAGCGTGCATCCTTATGGGTTATCATATTGCTGTTGAAGTTTTTGCCTATACCACCAATCAGGGCGCTAAATGGAATTTCAAGTTGCTGCAACAGATGTGCTATGGTGGTGGTTATACTGGTTTTACCGTGTGTGCCGGCGACGGCAATTGTAAATTTACCTGTTGTAAGTTTGCCCAGCACCGCAGATCTTTTCAAAACTTGAAATTTCTTTTCTTGTATGTAAATCCATTCTGCATTGTTCTGTGGGATGGCTGGCGTATAGATTACAAGGTCGGTTTGTTCAGGAATCATTGCCGGATTTTCCTGATAGTGAATTTTCATTCCTTCAGCCTCGAGTTCGCGGCTCAGTTGGCTTGGTGTGCGGTCATAGCCATGAATGTCAACGCCCTGTACCTTAAAATACCGTGCCAGGGCGCTCATACCGATGCCGCCAATCCCCAGAAAGTAAATGGTATTTAATTCGTTGAATTTCATGGTTTCTCAATCAGTTTTAGTATTTCATCCACTATCAATTCGCTGGCATTGGGCAAGGCAAAGCCTGATAGGTTTTTAGACATTTCGGCCCGTTGTTTTTCGTTTTTTACCAGGCTGATAACGGTTGGCACGAGCAATTGCAAGGCTTCCCTGTTTTCAATAAGCATGGCTGCATTTTTCGAAACCAGCCTTTTGGCATTTTTCGTCTGGTGATCTTCGGCTGCTGTAGGCAAGGGCACAAAAATGACAGGCTTGGCAACAACAGCTATTTCAGAAATGGCCATCGCGCCGGCTCGTGAAATGATGAGGTCTGCGGCAGCATATGCCAGGTCCATGTGGCTGATAAAGGCGGTAGGTTTTACCTGATCTGCAAGACCTGCGGCTTCTACAATGCTATGGGCTTCATCAAGATAAGAATTGCCTGTTTGCCAGATGATTTGCAGATCGGCAAGGCCCAACTCCTTGATGCTATTGGCAATGGCCAGATTAATGGAGCGAGCACCCTGGCTTCCGCCCACAATGAGCAGTATCGTTTTGTCGGGAGAAAGGCCAAAGTATGTGAGCGCTTCGGCACGTTTTCCATTGATATCAATGGCGTTTTTGCGCAGTGGGTTCCCTGTTAAAACTGTTTTGTTTTGGGGAAACCAGTGTTGCATATTTTCATAGGCCACACAGATGCGGTTTACTTTGCGGGCGAGTAATTTGTTTGTAATGCCCGGATATGAATTCTGTTCCTGAATCAGCGTTGGTAGTTTTAATCCGATGGCAGCCCGAAGGGTGGGACCGCTGGCATAACCACCCACGCCCACCACCACATCTGGTTTGAACTCACGTAGGATTTTCCTTGCTGTCCAAAGCGCATGAATTAATTTGAAAGGAAAACTGAGGTTTTTTAAACTCAAGCTCCTTTGCAACCCACTTATTCGCAATCCTATAATTGGATAACCTGCCTGTGGAACACGTTGCATTTCCATGCGGCCCAAAGCACCAATAAACAGCACATCAGCCTGCGGCACCCTTTCACGCAGGGTGTCGGCAATGGCCACAGCCGGGAAAATATGCCCCCCTGTGCCACCTCCGCTGATAACTATTTTAAGCTGTTTGTACGTCATGGTTTGCTAAGAGTTGTTTTTTTGCAATTTCTTTACTTACACTCAAAATGATCCCAAGTGATAAACTGGTAAACCAAATTGATGTGCCACCCATGCTCACAAGGGGCAAGGGTTGTCCGGTTACCGGGAGCAAGCCCACAGCTACCCCCATATTGATCATGGCCTGAAAAACCAGGCTGAATGCCACCCCAATACTCAGGAATGCGCCAAAAGTTTGTGGAATTTTCGTTACAATCACCACAGCCCTGAATAGCAGGATAAGGTATAACAAAACCACAAATGAGCCGCCAACCAAGCCATATTCTTCTACTATGATGGCAAAGATAAAATCAGAATAGGGGTGGGGCAAAAAATTTCGCTGCGTGCTGTTGCCCGGTAGTTTCCCAAATATGCCACCGCTTGCAATGGCAATCTGAGCCTGCTCGGTCTGGTAGTTGTCGCCGGTGCCATTGACATAATTTTCAATGCGGTTTTTCCATGTCCACAATCGCCCTTGCCTGTCATCGGGGAGTTGCATAAGCACAAGCACAAAAATGGTGAGCGCCACAATGCCTATGCCCATAAGCGAGAAAATATATTTCATATTCACACGGCCAATAAACATCAGTACTACAGAGGTAGCAAAGAGCATAGCTGCTGTTGAAAGGTTGGCAGGTAAAATAAGAAAAACAACAAGTAAAACTGGCAACATAATCGGCACAAAGGCTGACTTGAAATCCTTTATATTGTTTTGTTTTTTTGTAAGCAGGCGTGCCAGGTACATAATCAGTGTAAGCTTGGCCAGGTCACTGGTTTGAAAGGTTAGCCCAAAAGGCAGGGGCAGTACCCTTTTGGCTTCGTTCAGGTTGAGGCCATAGAATAAGGTGATAAAAAGCAGTGGAATGGCGACTATCAGCGCCACTTTAAACACAGGCGAATAATAGATGTACTTAACCTTATGCGCTAGGTACATCAGGAACAAACCCAAAAACAGGATGATAAAATGCTTGAGCATATAGTACTCGGTGTTACCACCTTGATAACGGTAAGCCAAAGTGCCTGTTGAGCTATACACGGCCAGGAGCGAGAATATAGACAGCAATAGAACAACAATCCAGATAACTTTATCACCTTGTATATCTTTGAGTAAGTTGGGCATGGTAGCTATGGTTTACAATTTTTTTACAGCTTCCTTGAATTGATTTCCCCGGTCTTCGTAATTTTCGAACAGATCGAAGCTGGCACAGGCAGGTGAAAGCAGCACAACATCATTGTTACGGGCAATGTTGGATGCCAGAAAAACAGCTTCATCAGCTGATTCTGCTTCTGCGAAAGTTTCAATTACATCTCCAAAGGCCTCATATAATTTGCTGTTGTCTGTTCCAAGGCAGATGATGGCTTTTACTTTCTTTTTCACCATAGGCATGAGTTGTTCGTAATCGTTGCCTTTGTCGATACCACCGGCAATCCAGATAATCGGCCTGTCCATGCTTTCCAGCGCATACCAGGTAGAATTCACATTGGTAGCCTTTGAATCGTTGATATAGCTTACCCCATGAATATTGGCCACAAATTCCAGGCGATGGGCAATGTTCTGAAAATCAGAAAGCCCCTGCTTAATGGTTTCCTTGCGGATCTGGATTAGTTTGGCTGCCAGGCCCGAGGCCAGGCTGTTAAATGTGTTGTGTTTTCCTTGCAAGGCAAGTTGTTCAAGTGTCATTTCGCTCCTTATTTTATTGATGTTAAATACTATTTTATTGTTTTCCATTGTTGCCCCTTCCAGGCCTTTATCGGGGCCCAGTGAAAAGGGATATTTTTTCGCTTTCACATTTGATTTCTTGAGCTGTTGCTGTATGACCGGATCATCGGCCCAAAAAATGAAAGCGTCTTCTTTGTTTTGATTTTGAATCAGGCGGAACTTTGATTCGATGTAGTTTTGGAAATTGTTATCGTACCGGTCAAGATGGTCAGGTGTTATATTCAGGATTATGGCTATATCCGGCTTGAAATCTACAATACTATCCAATTGAAAAGAGCTGATTTCCAAAATGTAATATTCGAACTGTCTGGTGGCTACCTGCAATGCAAAGCTTTTTCCCACATTGCCACCAATGCCTGCATTTAAGCCTGCTTTTCGCAGGATATGCCCAGTAAGCAATGTGGTGGTAGTTTTGCCATTGCTGCCTGTTATGGCAATGATTGTGGCATCTGTGAACCAGCTGGCGTACTCAATTTCATCAATGATCGGTATGCCGGCAACTTTCAGCTTTCCAACAACAAGGGTTTTATCCGATATGCCGGGACTCTTTATCGTTAGTTCGGCTTCCAGCAGGCGTTCCATTGTATGGCCACCTTCCTCAAAATCAATTTCATAATGTGAAAGAACTTCTTTATATGCAGGCTTTATTAAGCCATTGTCCGAAACAAACACGCGGATATTGTGCTTCCTGGCGAGCACGGCTGCCCCACAACCACTTTCGCCAGCTCCAAGCACCACCACACTTTTGTATTTGAATCGTTTTTCATTCATTTTCTTATTTACCTCAGCTTGAGGGTTATAATTGTCGAAACTGCTAAAATGACCCCCACAATTAGAAAGCGGAGAACAATCTTAGGCTCGGGATAACCCAGTTTTTGATAATGGTGGTGCAGGGGCGACATCTTAAAGATTCTTTTACCAACACCATATTTTTTTCGGGTATATTTGAAATAACTCACCTGCAGTATGACTGAAAGGCTTTCAGCCAGGAAAATACCGCAAAGGATAGGTATCAACAACTCTTTGCGAATGATGATTGCAAATACAGCAATGATACCTCCCAGCGCAAGGCTACCCGTATCGCCCATAAATACCTGTGCCGGATAGGAGTTGTACCATAGAAAACCAATATTGGCCCCAACAAAAGCACTGATGAAAATGGTTAACTCGCCTGTATTGGGCAAATACATGATATTGAGGTAGTCGGCAAAAATAATATTGCCCGACACCCATGCCAGCACGCCCAATGTAGCACCAATGATGGCAGAAGTGCCTACCGCAAGTCCGTCCATACCATCTGTAAGGTTGGCCCCATTTGATACCGCCGTAATGATCAGAATGATAATGGGAAGAAAAATAAGAAATGCCCATTTTTCATATCCGGGGCCCATCCACTTGAGCAATACGGCATAATCAAACTCATTGTTTTTGATGAAAGGGATGGTGGTTTTTGTGGACCGTTTTTCCTCCACTTCAAAGCGGGAAGTGGGGCCACTGGCATCAATATTTTGCACTATTTGCTCAATCTGACGCGGTTTCTCACGCAGCACAATGCCATCATCAAAATACATGGCAGTGGCCACAACAATACCCAAGATTACCTGCCCGATGATTTTTACCTTTCCCGGCAATCCACGCTTGTCTTTTTTAAATACCTTGATATAGTCATCTAAAAATCCGAGTCCGCCAAGCCAAATGGTTGTGAACAGCATCAAAAGAATATAAGAGTTCAATATATCGGTGAATAGCAGGGTTGGAATTACAAGTGATGCCAGAATGATGAGCCCTCCCATTGTTGGCGTACCTTGCTTATCGAGTTGCCCCTCCAGGCCCAAATCGCGGATGGTTTCACCTACTTGTTTGCGGTTGAGGTAATTAATCCAGCGTTTGCCAAAATACAGTGAAATGATCAGGGAGGTGATTACAGCCATAGCTGCCCTGAACGAAATGTACTGAAACACTTGGGCACCTGGTATATCGTAGGCTTGATCGAGATATGTGAATAAATAATAGAGCATGGCTATCGCTTATATTTCCAATAAATTGAACAATTCTTTTTTGTCGTCAAATGGGTATTTTGTTCCCTTGATTTCCTGGTATTTTTCGTGCCCTTTGCCAGCCACCAGAATGATATCGCCCGGATTGGCCAGTGCCACGGCCGTACGAATGGCCTCAAGCCGGTCAACAATGGCAAGTGTTTTTTTGAAATGCTGCGGTGGAACGCCTTTGCGCATCTCTTCAATTATTTCTGCAGGGTCTTCCTGCCTGGGGTTGTCAGAAGTAAGAATAAGCCTGTCGCTCAATTCGGCTGCAACAGCTGCCATTTTTGGCCGTTTGCTGCGGTCGCGGTTTCCACCTGCACCTACTACAGTGATTAGTTGTTCGTTATGTGTGCGGATTTCATCAATGGTTTTCAATACATTGTCCAAGGCATCTGGCGTGTGGGCGTAATCTACTATACCCACCTTACCATCGAGGGTGCGCTTGTAGTCGAAACGGCCTTCTGCTGTTTCAAGCAGGCTCAACCCGGTGAGTGCTTGCTGTGATTCCAGACCAAGCGAACAGGCGGCCCCATAAATGGCCATCAGGTTGTAGGCGTTGAACTTTCCGGTTAACTTGGTGAAAAGCTGTTGATTGTCAACCTCAAGTACAAGGCCTTCAAACAGGTTTTCCATTACCTTCGCCTTGAAATCTGCCTGGTGTTGCAGCCCATAGGTTTTTATCTGTGCTTTGCAGTTTTGAACCATGACCTGCCCATTGCGATCGTCCTTGTTGGTGAGTGCAAAGGCTGTTTTTGGCAGCATATCAAAAAACATTTTCTTGGCATCCCGATAAGCCGAAAATGACTTGTGATAGTCGAGGTGGTCGTGGGTAAGGTTGGTAAATATGCCACCTGCAAAATGCATTCCTGATACCCGGTGCTGAACAAGGGCATGCGAGCTCACTTCCATAAACACATACGAACAGCCTTTTTGGGCCATTTCATGCAAAATAGCATTCAGGGCAATGGGGTCAGGTGTAGTATGCGTGGCTCCCAGCGTTTGTTTACCTACTTTGTTTTCGATGGTCGAAAGCAGCCCACAGCTATAACCTGCTTCGCTGAAAAGCCGATATAGCAAGGTGGCAATGGTGGTTTTACCATTGGTGCCTGTAACACCCGTCAACTTTAGTTTCTGCGATGGGTTGTCGTAATAGTTGCCAGCCATCAGGGCGAGGCTTAAGGCGCTGTTTTCTACCTTAATAAATGCAATGTCTTTTTGTTTGGCTGCGGTTTCCTCTTCAAAAATTATGGCTGTTGCGCCTTTTTCAATGGCTTGGTTTATAAAGAGATGTCCATCAGTTTGATTTCCTTTTATGGCAACAAAAGCATATCCTTTTTGCACATGGCGCGAATCAAAAGCAATACCGCTGATTGGTTGCTCAACCGAACCAACAACTTCCCGCACCGGGCACTTATACAATATGTCGGATAATGTCTTTCTCATTATAAACTTCTCAATCTTAGTTCGATTAACTCGCCTTTCTTGGGTGTGGTTCCTGGTTTTAGTGATTGCCAAGCAACTTGTCCCCGACCGCTGACAACTGCTTTCAGTCCAAGGTTTTCAAGCATGAAAATCGCATCGCGTGCACTCATACCGGTTACATTTGGGATTGAATTGCTGCTAAACTCAACAGCCTCAATTTGAATTTTTTGTCCATTTATACTGGGTTTGGCCCAGGTTTCGCCGTGTGTGAGGTTTTCGGTAACATATCCCAGCTTGCTGTAAATTTTTTGTAGATCATCGTAACTGGTTGTCCCAACAAGCGGAGCAATACCAGCCAGATAGGTGTCATTTTGGAAACCATCCTGGATGTCGAGGCGGGTAGCATACACCTTATCAGCAATTTCCTTAAAAACAGGTGCCGATACTGCACCGCCATAAATCCGGCCAGCTGA
>CAYTUA010000126.1:0-4904 GCA_964440855.1 uncultured Lentimicrobiaceae bacterium | reverse complement strand
CGCAGTCATTTACACTAGTAAACTCCTGACGATTAAAAATTTCGCAAGCCTTGAACTCGGACATTCTGAACCAGACACTGACTTTATAGACAAACACTAGATAGTGCTGAGATTACGCTCACATTCCTTCAAAAACAGACCTGCCCGATGCGAAAATTATTTCTGTGTTGGCATCGGGGAAGACTGCTTTGTACCAATCAACTATCTCTGTCTACAAAGACAGTGTTTTCATTGTGGCAATAAATCAAGTTTAATCAGGCAAAGGCCAAACACGAATAATGCTATCATTCCCATGATGCTGTTTTTTGCAATCAGAGCTCCCATATTTAGCGTATGAAATCCCTTTCCCTATTCCAAAGCCTATGAAGTAGTCAAAAATAATTTCTAAATTTACCAATAAAACCATCCATATGAAAACGACATCAATCACTCTCCTGGCTTTACTAATCTTCATGGGCCTGAGCCTGAAGGCTCAGCTCGATTTAAGCAAAAAAATCCCAGGCATTCAGTATGAAAGCACCTACCGTTTTTCTGCTGGCATTGACATGGAAATGGATTTTTACAACCGGAAAGGCAAGCACGATATGACCATTCCCTATTTCAGTTTTTACAACAACGACTTCAGTCATTTCGTAATCAAGCATGTTCGCAAAGGCTCGGTGTACCAAGTACTCTTTGATATGCCCAACAACAATTGCCTGATACTGATGGGCGAAGGCGAGAACCGCTATGGCAGTGCCGCCGTCTTGAAAGCCCGCAACGGACAACAGCTGAAAGTGCTGGAATTGAAGAGTACAGGTGAAACCAAAACAATTTGCGGCTTCAACGCCAAGCGCTACACCTTTGAAGCAGCTGAATTCAATGGCGAAATGTGGCTCACAAACGAATTGGACCTACCCAATGATGTGGGAGTTTTAAAAGCATCGAAAACAGGCGCTTACTATCAAGTGTTGTCTGAAGAAGGCTTTGTGATGGAGATAACTTCCTTCACCCGTAAAGGAAAAAAAACAGTGATGAAAACCACTGCCATCAGGTCTGAACTGGACCATACAGTCGACATACCTGAACCAATGGGCAAGGCAATCAACAAGCTTGATTATTATGCACAATAAATGACCATCATTCCATCTGCCGGAATATAGTACTTATTCTGGAAAATATGAATGAACATTGCTACTTCCTAATTTGTTCTGTATGAAGCTTTAAATTGCTAAGGTGTATGTTGGCACAAAATTAGCTTACGTAAAACTACAAATAAATTTAACAATGACTAAATTATTCAAACTGGCCTTGATGGGATTGATTGCAGCAACGTTTATCTTGAGTGCTTGTAAAAAGGACAAAATTGATGAGCCCGAAGTAAGTCCGTTAACAATTGAAGAATTAGATATTCCCACTGGTTTTAACTGGCAAACCCAAACCAATTATTTCGTTAAGCTTGAGGCAACTGAGAATGGTATTGTTGAAGTACTTAACAAGGCAGGCGTCCCTTATGTGAAGGCTTACCTTACTGCCAATCAGTCCTACGACATGAAATTGACAGTGCCGGCATTTGAAGTAGTTGTTACACTCAGGTTCAGGGGTAGCGAAACAAGCCTCAACCTCGACGCACAAAATCTGGAATATACATTTGACTAAAAAACACAACGATGAAAAAACTTAAAATCAACCTCTCTAAGTATTTTTTATTTATCGGCCTGATAGCAGGCAGCCATACCCTGGTATTTGGGCAAACTGCCATCACCAATATTTTTACTGAAACCAGCAGCACACCTGAGGGAACGAGCTACAACGCTACCGGTGCCCCGAATTCATCCTGGTCATCTACCAACCTCAGCTACCGGTATGGAAGCAATTCTACCTATAACGATAACCAGGTGAGCCTGCTTTCGTTGCAAGCCGGCAATGCTTCCTATCGCTACGAAGGAATAGATGTGGAGGTATATTTCCGACGGGTTGACAACCCCAATGTTTCAGGTGAACGCGACCTGATGTTTTATTTCGGGAACCGCAGCGGTACCACCATTAACCTGAAAGCGCCGTATGAAGACAAAATGAAAACCGCCTTTGAGGGAAACACCAACCTTTTGCGCGGTTCCGACAATTTATTTGCCAATACAGGCGATGGCAATGGAAATATCAACAACATCGAACGTATGGATGTGGTAATCAATAGTGGATTGGCCCTTTCGTCAGCTTCTGCGCAGGGTTTTTCAATTATGGAACGAGGAGGCATCAATCAGCACGATTCTTTTGTGGTTGCAGTTATCACTGCCATTGATGGGGCCGGAAATCCAACCGCCTATTCAAATTTATTGCGTTTGAACAGCACCAACTATGGCAGTATCAACGTAATCCCCAACCAAACTTCGGTTGTATTGCGCCGCGACAACAATGTGGGCGAGCTCAAAGGCAGCACAAACCTGTCAGGTCAGGGAATCGGCGGCGTATTTTTCTCTTTTGCTGATTTTGGCCTAACTGATGGCGAAACGGTTTATGGCTACTCAGTAGCAGGGGCCGATTTTCCTTCAAGTGGAGGACCTGCCGAATTCATTGATTTCACAAACGCTGACTATTTTCCTCTAAATACATCCGGTAACGGCGCTGGAGGCATTGATATGATTGCATTAACAGGAATTGTCAGGATAATTGCCATCAGCGGAAATGTATTCAACGATATCAATGGCCTCACAGACAACGATGTGAATGGAGATCCAATCAACCAGACTGACGGCAACATGCTTTATGTCAACCTGGTAAACAATTCAGGTATCGTGTTACAAAGTGTAGCTGTTGAAGCGGATGGCAGTTATAGTTTCCCTTCAGTACCACTTGGCGATTTGAAACTGGAGCTTAGCACCCTACAAGGCACTCCAGGCAACAGTGCACCAAATCGTGTGCTTCCTGCAAACTGGGTCTATACCGGCGTTTTACCCGGCAGCGGTTCAAGCCTTATAGCCAATGTTGGACAAGCATCGATTACAATCACCGCAGATGATATCCACAATATCAATTTCGGCATACAACAATTGCCCCTGGCTGGTACAGCTACCCTTTCCCTGCAAAACAATCCCGGTGGCAATACTTTTGCCCCCATCCCGGCAGATGCTTTTAGTGGAAGCGATTTTGACGGAGGAACGATCACTGAAATAAAGATCACGACCTATCCGGTGGGTGCCAATGGCCTCAAGATTGATGGAACCACCTACACCTCTGCAAGCTTTCCTGCAGGCGGCGTCAGCATTCCGGCTAACGCTAATGGTGAACCGCAGCAAAGTATTGATATTGATCCGGTTGATGGCGACATTGAAGTGGTGATCAACTATGTTACCATTGACAATGCCGGTTTTGAAAGTGCCGAACCAGGTACAGTTACGGTGCCATTTTCGGGAGAAATTATTACCATTGAGAATTTCTATCCTGCCACCGGCTACGGAACACTTGCTTTCGAAGATTTGTGGCCTGCCAAAGGCGATTATGATTTCAACGACCTGGTGATTGATTACCAGTTTGAAATTGTTACCAACACCAGCAACCTGGTGGAAAGTGTAACGGGAACTTTTATTATTCAGGCCTTTGGGGCTTCCTATGAAAATGGATTCGGCTTTCAACTGTCAGAAAACATCGATCAGGATGACATTGAAGTAAGCGGGTATTCGTTTACCGAAGACTATATCAGCCTGACCGATAAAGGTATTGAAGCCGGACAATCAAGGCCTACTATCATTGTATTTGACAACGCTTATGGGCAAATGACACATCCCGGGGTTGGGATTGGTGTCAATACGGAGACCAATGCCCCCTATGTGGAGCCGGTTACTTTGGTTATCGAAATCAGTTTCAAACCCAATACCTATTCATACAATGATCTTGACATCAGCAACTTTAACCCATTCCTTATTGTCGACAAACAAAGAGGCGTTGAAGTACACCTGCCCCATTACCCCCCTACCGATTTGGTGGATGTCAACAGGTTTGGTGAATGGGACGATGACAGCAACCCGGCCATGGGAAGGTATTATGTAAGCGAAAATGAACTGCCTTGGGCTATTCATATTTATGAGCGCTTCGATTACCCCATCGAAAAACAGCAAATTGTGCTGGCACATCTAAAGTTTGCTGATTGGGCCATCAGTGGCGGGCAAGCATTTCCTGATTGGTATAAAGACCTGAATGGCTATAGGAACAACAGCCTGATTTATCAAATTCCAGGGAATTAATCAGCTTGGCTGATTCTTATGTTGATCTCTTAAATTGCCGCTTAAATTCTCTATCTTGTGGTTTAATGAATTCCATTGGGTTTGATAAAATTCCCCAATTTTCAATTCTGATCGCCACATGATACAATCGAAAGCAGTAAAGACCCAATGTGATTACTTACTTTTTACGGATACCAATGGCAGCGCTCTTTTCAGACGGATTTGTCAAAAAATGCGACAACACAATTTTTGAAGAAGGAAATTCCCATTCGTAATTTTTTATGAAAGCATTTTCTGTAAAGGAAGGCTCCCCGTATTTGGCTGTAAATGCAGCTGCGGCCTTTTCAACATCATCATTGTGAATGCCGATGCTTACCACATGCAGCTTCTTTTTTTTGAATAAATAGATAATGGTGTGTGCCTCAATTCCCTCAAACATCATATCATCTCCCGGTTTTTCATAGCCTTTGAAGCCGGGATTCAGGCTGCTGCTTTTTATGAGCCCTTCCGACATATCGTCGAAAGGCGTTCCCAGTTTGTATTCGCGGAATCCATCTACATCGGTTTGCGCCATTACAAGGCTGCTCACAAAAGCAAGCACAATAATCAGCATTGTTTTCATTGGATTTGGTTTTAAAACGTTCATTTAAAAAAAAATGTAAAAAATCTTTTAGCGCAAAAAAAGCCAAAAAAAAAAAAAAAAAA
>CAYTUA010000125.1:0-2537 GCA_964440855.1 uncultured Lentimicrobiaceae bacterium | reverse complement strand
CTTTCGGGCATTTTTCAAAGCCGATTTTACTGCATGGTCGGCATGATAAGCCTTTGATTTCGATAATCTTTGACAAATGATCCTGTGATGGCATATAGGGGTACATCCCAAATTGCGGAACTGTATTGCCCCATACCGAAACAATGGGTTTGTGCAAAGCAGCAGCTATGTGCATCAGGCCGGTGTCGTTGGTAAGTACCGCATCTGCTTGTTGGATAATTGATGCCGATTGGTGCAAACTAAGCTTCCCGCATAGGTTCAGCACTTTTTCAGGCAGTGCTTGCTTTACTTCCTGGGCGCGTTGGGCATCTTCGGGGCCGCCCAGCAGCAGCAGGGGTTTTTGGAGCAAACGACAGCTTTGGATCAGTTTTTCGGCCGGATAAACCTTGGTTTTGTGCTTACCCCCCACCACCACAGCATAGAAGCCACCGGCAGCAACAGGATATTCTTTCTTCACATCCACCTGCTGGTTGGCAGGGATAAAATAATCGAGGCCTTGCCCATCGTTTTCAACACTTAGATGCTTTACGGCTTCAAAATAGCGGTCAACGATATGCAGGCGGGGCATTTTGTTAATCTTAAAACGGACCAGCAGGTATTTCTGCAGGTTCAGTTTTGGGAAGGAAGTGGCGGGTTTGCCAAGTGCCCACCTAACACGCAGCGACCTGATGTTTTTGTGCAAATCCACAATAAGGGCGTAGTTTTCGGCTTTTAGCTGTGGTAAGAGGGTTTTAAAACTGCCGTCGAACACAAAAACCTTATCAACATAAGGGTTGGTTTCGAACAGGATTTTGTTGTTGCTGTGTGTTAAAACATGTACTTCCACATCGGCAAGTTGTTTTTTCAGGCAGCGGACAACAGGGCTTGTCAGCACAATATCGCCAATGGAACTGAAACGGATAAGCAGGATTTTTTTAGCCATGATGTATCAATTGGGCTTGCAAGGGCAAAAGTAATGCAAAGGCTTCAATTAACAACCGCCTTCCTTCAAGCCTCAAAAGGGGTTTTGCACAAACTTCAATAAGGCCACGAATACCACAAACCTCTTCCTTTGTGCAAAATATTAACCGATAAAGAGAGCGTGTTTGCCTTCCGGCTCAATTGTTTGATGCAATCAAGGCTCAAAACTACCCGTCTCACCCTCCATTTTTACGGATCTAACTTTCCATAAAAATGGCAGGTCAAATAGCATACTAAGGGTGCACAATAGTTGAATGTGCGGGTGTAGCTAAAGCTACAAAATAAGGTTGCGAAGCGGATGCTTCGCAAAACCTCATCGCACCACCAACTTCTCCGCACACCACTTTTCCCCATCCCAAACCCTTACCAAATACAAACCCTTAGGCAAGTGCACCACATCAATCTTATGGAACTGGCTTGTTGGCTGCGCCTTGTAAAGCAGCCTGCCTGTGGGGCTGTATAGCTCTATTTGTACCTGTGCAAGTGGCGTGTTTTCGGGTAGTTGGAGCCAGGCTTGGGTGGTGGCGGGGGTGGGGGAAATGGAAAACTTCAGTTTAGATTCTGCTATCTCATTATTGCTCACAGATAAAGCAAGTTTTTGAATATAGGCGAATGATAAAATCAGCTTGGCGTATGTGCCAACACTCAAATTTATATCCTCAAAGTGAAACCAGGTACTACCATAATTTACCAAATTCTTACCCATGAGAAATTGGAAGCTGTATATGGTATCATAACCAGATTGTCCAGAAAATATCCCATCCAGCCAGGCAGTAACCATATAGCAACATTGCTCATTGTTCCATGCCTGTGCTTCCATTATCACTTCTACATTGCTGACAACCTCAAAGTGAACATTATGAAAAGCATATATTTCATCCGTTATGAATATGCTGTCAGGAGTTACAATGTGAATGCTGTATATTGGTGGATATAACACATCAAATTGGCCGGTATCGGTAAAGGTGAAAGCCGAATCGGCAGAAACAATCAAATCAGGGCTAATGAGCTCTTCCGGTTGGTTGTATTTTACTCTTTTATAAAGATAACAACCTTGAATTTCAAGGTTTTCACTATAGGCATCCCAAGTGAGGGTTACCCCATCAGTATTGCCAATGGCAAAAGTGTAGCTGTGTTTGACCTGGGCTACTGCACCTGCATAAAAGGCCAGTAAGGCAACGAAGATAATAAGCTTTTTCATATCATGTGGTTTAAAGTGTTTAAATGCTAAGACTATTTGATTTCCATAACTTTTAAAGCCATGGATGAGATACTTGGCGGGCCGTTTTCTATGAGTTGTTTGAGGCCCGGCCGCACATCAATTGTTTCGGACAGAAATCCAATGCCAACCCATATTTTGTAAAGGGCAGCTGTGCGTAAAAAAAACAACAATTCATCATTGGAAGCATCAGCAAGGCTTATTTGGCTAAGGTAATGCAACATGGCCTGCTTATCGTCAAAATCAGCCGGGCGTGGCATGCCAGCCGTTTTGTCCATTATCATCTCTACATACGACCCAATTAACACGTATTGTTTTAAGAGGGGTGTTCATGTCAGGAATCCAGTGTTCCGGTGTG
>CAYTUA010000124.1:0-4688 GCA_964440855.1 uncultured Lentimicrobiaceae bacterium | reverse complement strand
CAAAGTATTACTTTCCAACCATCAGAATACCGGCCAACACCTGCCGCATACTTTTTTCGTCGAGGGCTTCGAGCACTTCCCGCAGCCTGCGGGATTTTTCCTCGTTGCTCCCGCCCGATTGCAGGATTTCATGGATGCGCTTTACATCACTTCCCTTGAGCTCATCAAATATCAAAGACGTAATTTCACTGACAGGGGTCGCAGCTTCCCCTTGTTTTTGTTCTTTTGGCAATCCAAAAAGCTGCAATTCGGCTATGGCTGCTTCCAGGGTTTCGCGCCCGATGCGTTTGCGCCCAGCCTCATAGGATTCGTTGCCCGAGGCATCGCGCAAAGCCCATGAATTAAACTCAAAATCAAGCTTTTGTATTTGGGCAATTTTGGGATCTGCTTCACCAAACAAGCGCGACAGAATCAAAATCGTGTGGTTTTTCCAAGCCTTCAGGTCAAAATCCTTTGCCAGCAGTTTATCTACTTGCCCTCGCAACAACTCAATGGCTTTCTCTACTTGTTGGTTATCTTCCATGACCGGGTTTTGTTAAATTGATGAATGAACATTATTTTTATCGCTGATAAAAAACACGATGGTAAAGGTACAAAAAAGCAAAATGAAGCGGTTGTAAAACAATGATAAACAAAATAAACTCCTCAAGCATTCCATTACAGCTTCGACATTCCAATGCAAAAAACCTTACCTTAGCATCCCAAAAATAGCACAAAATTGATTCCTCCCCACACCATAGCAAGCGTATTGGAAACTGCCCGTATTGAGGAAGTTGTATCTGAGTTTGTGAGCCTGAAACGCCGCGGCAGCAATCTCATTGGGCTGTGTCCTTTTCACCAGGAAAAAACACCTTCGTTCTCGGTATCGCCCTCAAAAGGCATTTTCAAATGTTTCGGTTGTGGCAAAGGTGGCGATGCGGCCAAGTTTGTGATGGAGCATGAGCACTATTCCTATCCGGAAGCCATCCGCTACCTGGCCAAAAAGTACAATATCGAAATTGAGGAACGGGAGCAAACACCCGAAGAGCTTGTAGCCATGAACGAGCGTGAACGGATGTTCAACCTCAATGATTTTGCCTGCAAATACTATGCCTCCACTTTATTCGAAACCAATGAGGGTCGTTCCATTGGCCTGAGTTATTTCAAAGGACGCGATTTCAGGGAAAGCACCATCCAGAAATTTATGTTGGGCTATTCGCTCGAACGCCGCGATGCCTTTAGCCAACATGCCATGCAAAACGGTTACAACGAAGAAATACTGCTAAAGACCGGCCTCGCCATCAGCCACGACAACAAACTATTCGACCGCTTTTTTGCGCGGGTTATCTTTCCCATCCACAACCTCACCGGAAAAGTAATTGGGTTTGGTGGCCGCATTCTGGACCAAACCAAATCCAAGGCCAAATACCTGAATTCGCCTGAATCAGAGATTTATATCAAGAGCAAATCGCTTTACGGTATTTATTTTGCCAAAAATGCCATCGCCAAAGCCGACACTTGTTTGTTGGTTGAGGGTTATACCGATGTCATCAGCATGCATCAGGCGGGCATTGAAAATGTAGTGGCCAGTTCGGGCACTTCACTCACGGTGGATCAAATCCGAATGATCAGGCGCTACACCAACAACATCACCATTTTGTTTGATGGCGACAAGGCCGGCATTGCCGCCTCCTTGCGGGGCATCGACCTCATTCTGGAAGAGGGGATGAATGTGCGGGTGGTGCTTTTTCCGGATGGCAGCGACCCCGACAGCTTTGTACGGGAACATCGCACAACGGAAGTGGAAGAGTTTATCAGCAACCAAAGCAAGGATTTCATTAGCTTTAAAACAGGCCTGCTGCTCGAGGAAGCCGAAAATGACCCCATTAAAAAAGCAGGCCTTGTCAAGGAAATTGTGCATACCATTGCCCTGATCCCCGATGCCATTTACCGTTCGGTGTATGTGAAAACTTGCAGCAAAATGCTGGATGTGGAAGAGCTTACGCTGATGAACGAACTCAACAAGCTGTTGCGCGGAAAATTGCGCAAACAGCTTGGTTCAGATGTGCCCCAACCTCCCATTGAAATACCCGAACAGTCAAAAGACGAGGAGCCAAAGCAGGAATTGCCTGTTGGATACCACCAGGAACGTGAACTTATCAAATTGCTGCTGCTTTATGGACAGGATGAATTGTTGCAAGACACAACGGATGAGCAAGGCTATCCGGCTTTTTACCGGGAAACAGTGGCTAAAAATATTTTGGACGAGTTGGCTGCAGATAAGGTTGGTTTTGAACACCCTACCCACCACAAAATATTGCTGATATTCAATGAGCATCTAGAAAAGGAGGAAGTGCCAAACGAAAAACATTTTACTTCCCATCCCGAGCCGGATATTTCGAGCCTGGCTGTGGATTTGCTTTCCGAGCGCTACGAATTGAGTAAAAATTGGGAAAAGCACAAGATTTTTGTTAAAACAGAAAAAGAAGACCTAAAAAAAAGCATCGAGCAAGCCCTTTTAACTTACAGGCGGGTGGTGATCAACGCAAAACTGCCCCTTCTTACTCAGGCTATCAAAGAGGCTGATAGTGATGAGGATATCGCTATACTGCTGCAACAATACAAGGCATTGAAGGAATTGCAAATGAAGATCAGTGAAGTTCCGGGGATTGTGATTACGAGGTAGATGGTGCAGCAAATTAGGGGAGTTGAAATAACCCTTTCCACAAAAATCAGACAAAACTTTGGCCAACAGCAGATCAAGCTTTTTTCGTAATTTCGCGCCCTCAAACTTAAACCGATTATTATCATGTTCAGAACACATACTTGTGGCGAAATCAGGCTTTCGGACGTTGGCAAACAAGTTACCCTCAGCGGATGGGTGCAACGTATCCGCGACAAAGGCTCCCTGCTTTGGATCGACCTGCGCGATCGCTATGGCATTACCCAACTCTTTTTGGAAGAAGGGGCTGAATCTGTCGCGCTTTTTGCGCAAGCCCGCGGATTGGGCCGCGAATATGTGATAAAAGTTACGGGCGTGGTTACCGAGCGCGAATCAAAAAACCCAAACCTGCCCACAGGGGATATCGAAATCAGGCTGACTGCGCTTGAGGTGCTGAACGCTTCAAAAACACCCCCTTTCACCATCGAAGACAAAAGTGATGGCGGCGACGAGCTGCGCATGAAATACCGTTACCTCGACCTGCGCCGCAACCCGCTGCAACAAAATATGGCCCTGCGCCACAAATTGGGACTCGAAACAAGGCGCTATCTCGACAGCAAAGGCTTTTTTGAAATTGAAACCCCTTTCCTGATAAAATCCACGCCCGAAGGGGCCCGCGACTTTGTGGTGCCTTCGCGCATGAACCCCGGCGAATTTTATGCCTTGCCCCAATCGCCGCAGACATTCAAGCAAATACTGATGGTGGCCGGATACGACCGATATTTTCAGATTGTGCGTTGCTTTCGCGACGAAGATTTGCGGGCCGACCGCCAACCTGAGTTTACCCAGATTGACTGCGAAATGGCCTTTGTTACTCAGGAAGATGTGCTGAACAGCTTCGAAGGCATGGCACACCACCTGTTTATGCATATAAAAGGTATTGATATCGGTGAGTTTGAGCGCATGGACTATGCCACAGCCATGAAATTGTATGGTTCGGACAAACCCGATATCCGCTTTGGGATGTCATTTGTTGAACTTACCGACCTGGCACAAAACAAGGGGTTCAATGTGTTTGATCAGGCTGAATTGGTTGTTGGTTTCAAGGCCGAAGGTTGCGCCGACTACAGCCGCAAGCAATTGGATGCCCTGACCGATTTCGTAAAAAAACCCCAGATTGGGGCCAAAGGTTTGGTGTATGTAAAATACAATTCCGATGGCAGCTTTAAATCTTCTGTGGATAAGTTTTTCACAGAAGACGACCTGAAAAAATGGTCTTCCCGTTTCGATGCCAAGCCCGGCGACTTGCTGCTCATTCTTTCGGGCACTGCCGAAAGCACGCGCAAACAGCTCAGTGAACTGCGCCTGGAAATGGGCAACCAATTGGGATTGCGCGACCCGAAAGTGTTCAAACCCTTGTGGGTGACCGATTTTCCACTGTTGGAATGGGACGACGAAAGCCAACGTTATTACGCCATGCACCACCCCTTTACATCCCCAAAGGAGGAGGATGTGGCCCTGCTCGAAACCGATCCCGGCAAGGCACGCGCCAATGCCTATGATATGGTGATAAATGGCGTGGAAGTAGGTGGTGGTTCCATCCGTATCCACAACCGCGATTTGCAAAAGAAAATGTTCAGCTTACTGGGCTTTAGCGACGAAGAGGCGCAGAGCCAGTTTGGCTTTTTGATGAATGCCTTTGAATACGGTGCCCCACCGCATGGCGGTATTGCACTTGGTTTCGACCGTTTGGTGGCCGTGTTTGCCGGCCAGGATTCAATACGCGATTGCATTGCTTTCCCAAAGAACAATTCAGGCCGGGACGTCATGATCGATTCCCCATCAGTAATTGCCAACGCACAATTGGATGAGCTTGGCTTGCAAATTCAACCACAATCTTAATACAGACAATGGGTTGGCATTAGATTTTTCACAATTTTTTGTTCCTGAAAAGATTAATGGCTATCTTTGCCGCCCGATTTTAAACGCTTCAAGGTGAAATATTTTCGTGAGTATGATATCCCTATTGCAGGGCTGGGGCTTGGAG
>CAYTUA010000123.1:0-3012 GCA_964440855.1 uncultured Lentimicrobiaceae bacterium | reverse complement strand
CCATCCAGTTGCCTTGCGGTCCGCTGGTGCCCCAGGATAATTCCACATTGTTTTGCTGCACATTACCAACGAGGTATTCCGGTGGAGGAAGGATGGCATAGGCAGTTACGGCAGTTTCAGATACGGGTGTGGTGGGGTCGTTGCTGGCCACTGTGAGGGTTTCGTTATAAAACCCGAGGGAGGTGGGGGTGAAAAAAACATCTACATTCTCCCAGGTGCCGGGCTGCACCACTAAAGTTGTTGTGTTAACGCTAAAATCATCGTTGCTGAAATAAATATCTGTTACTTCCAAAGGTTCATCACCCAAGTTGTTGATGGTGAAGTAGGTGGTATCAGTGATGCCGAATGGCACATCGCCATAGTTGAGGTACCAGGCATTGACATAGATTTGTGGCTGTGCCATGCCGAGGCTGGTGAATGCCATCAGGGTAAGCAACAGAATTGATTTGATTACGGTTCTCATTTTTATTAATTTAAATTGTGTGTCTATAAATTTGATTTTCAGCGAATGATCAGTTTGTGCTGCTCCGAAATTATCCCGTTATTGATTACCAGCATATAAATACCCTGTTTGAGTGTTGAAACATCCAGCGTTAGTTGCTCCTTTGCCGGAAGCGAATAGGATTTTATAAGCTTGCCCATGCTGCTGTAAAGATCAACTTTAAGCTTGTTTGCTGGTTGGTTGATCCTTATACTTAGCTGATCAGCAGCCGGATTGGGATAGATGCTTCGCACAAGCTTGCTATCCGATGATGGGTTTTCAACGATGCCAACAGCTGTGCCGTCTGCTTCCATAAAGAATGAAACCGGCACTACAAGGCGTGGATTGGCCACACTGTTGTTGTTGATCACAATATTGGCCGTCATCAAGGTGTCTTCCATGATGGCATTGAGTCTTACTGTAACTTCTTCGGTGGCAAGCGGGGCGGTAGTGCCTGTTGCCTGGCCTACCAGGCCAATCCAGCCGGGTGCAGGGGTTGCATCCAAATCATAAACGATTATATGGTCGGTTAGGTCGTTTGGTTGTGCGCCCGCAAGGTTGCTTCTGTTGAGGGCAAGCATGGTGAGCTTGTCCTGCTGCCAGTTTGGGGTAACAAATGCGTTGAGTGCTATATCAGTATCTGTTCCCAGGTTGAGTCCGTCAAATTCCACTCCTGTATGGAAACCGGTGGAAGGGTTCAGCCTCACAGCCTTGATGCCATCAGCCGATTGGGTATAGGCCCAAAGGTAGGGGCCACCTGGCGACCATTTGTCCCAGGAGAGGCCTTTGATGTTATAGTCTGTTTGATAAAAGTTCACTTCCTGACCACTGTAATCAATGGTGCGGACTACATTGCCATTTGCAAGATAAAATAGCCCGCTTTGTGCATCAAATGCCATGGCCCCCACATAGAAGTTTGTATTTAAAATGATATCAAGCACTTCCATGGTCTCAGGATCAAACTTGAGTAGGTAATACTGGGCGGAGGCATACAGGTATTCGCCATCGGAGGTGAGGGCCGTACCGCCGTAATTTGTCCATGCTACGGTGTCAACCCGCACAATGGTATTGCCATCGCTGCTTATTTTATAAATGAGTGCCGGATCGAAACTAAACCCGGGTAATGTAGAAACGTAAAAGTGGTCGTTCAAAAAGGCAACTGAACGTATTCCTTTGTCGGCAATGGGGCTTGAGAGTTCAGTCAGGTTGAAATCGAGCATTGCCTCTCCGGGCATATCATTTTTCCATTCCTGGATATTCGAGGGTCACAAACCAGCTCAGGTCAATTTCATCAGAAAGGTTGAAAATGGTAAGGGGCACATCCAGTGAATCGTTGAAAATTACCACATTTTGAATAAATGTTGGACTCACATTGACAATGGGGCCGGGTACTCCGGTTCCTTCCGGATCGAGGTCGTACAGTACAACCCAGTCGAGCCCGTCGAACTGACTTTGAAAGTTTGACCCATGCAGGGCTGCAAAAGCTACCTTATCCTCCACAATTTCGTCGGATAAATAGAGCGAAAGCGCCTGATCGGCCCCGTTAACAAAGGTGCTTATACCGAGAAATGTAACACCTGTAGGCTGTCCTGTGGAGACTTTGATTTGGTAAGCTTCGGGTTGTACAAGATCGGGCTCGTACCTCATGGACCAAACCCAAAGGTAGGGCCCGCCAACACTCCAGGTGTCCCATGCCAGGCCAGCGGTTGGCAAATCGGCAATAAAACTGATTACATTAACGATATTTCCGTTTCTTTCAATCTCATACAACTGATTGCCATCACCGCTCACCCAAAAATGATCGGTATCAGGGTCATAAACCAAACCACTTGCATAATATAGTGGGGAAGGGATGGTATCGGTGACCATTCCTGTTTGGAAATTGATTTGGTAAATGGCATTCATACCAGCGCCATAAAGAAAATCCCCATCATAGGCCAGGCCTTTGATACCGCCAACCAAACCGGGATAAGACCAGTAGCTTATGAGCTGCTGCCCGTCGCCGCTGATTTTGTATATTTTTGAAACATATCCACCATCAGGATCGAATCCGGATAAGTAATAATGGCCATCAATAAAGGCCAGGCCGGATAATCCCCGGTCAGGTGTGGGGGTTAATATACCGGCATTGAAAGCCCCAAGTGTATCCCCAAGGCTTGCTTGCTGGGCATTGGCCGCGAGGACAATGGAAGTGATGGACAAGGATAAGAGTATAATTTTTAACATTTTCATAAGTCAGAGAATTGATTAATTGGGTTCATCACAGTTCTGTTTTCTGTATCAGTTGACAGCCATGCCTGCTGTTACCCTTAGCCAATTAACAGAAAAAACACCAATTTGTTTAAAAAACTGTCTGTATGTCAATCGTTAAACAATTCAGGTGCATATAAATGAATAAAAGGAGAGCGGGAAAAGGCCTGGTGTTGGGAGAAATGTTAAGAAAATGGGAATATAACCTAGAGATCTTTTAAGTATTATCGGTTATGATCGTGAATGTTTATTTTTTTGAGATTAAACGCTTTTTAGGATGT
>CAYTUA010000122.1:0-4330 GCA_964440855.1 uncultured Lentimicrobiaceae bacterium | reverse complement strand
GACGCCATCTGCAAGGAAAAGTCATTGACAGCACGTTCGCTTGTGTTGGGGTACTTTTTGTTTAAATCCTTGGCTTGTAACACTATCATTGTTTGGATGGTTTTGACAACAAACGGTTTAACAGAAAAACAGGCGCTATGCCCGCCAGTATAATTACAAGGGCTGCCGGTGAAGCTTCGGCAATGCGTTCATCTGTGGCATATTCAAAAGCCCTTATGGCAAGGGTATCCATGTTGAAAGGCCTCAGAATCAATGTAAGCGGCAATTCTTTCAACACATCAATAAACACCAGCAAGGCAGCAGCCATCAAGGGGCCCCTGAGCAATGGCAAGTTGATTCGCATCATGGTTTTCCATTTACTTGCGCCCAATGACCGCGCCACCTGATCAATATGTATGGAAATACGGGCATTGCCGCTTTCGATACTGTTGAATGCAACTGCCATGAAACGCACAACATAGGCATATACCAATGCCAATAGACTGCCGGCGAAAAGCGTACCAGCCAATCCGGTTTTCCTCAGCTGTGCATCTACCCACAAAGTGGTGACCAGTAAGCCTATGGCAACTACTGCACCCGGAATGGCATAACCCAACGTAGCTGTACGAGTAAGAAACCGCAGCATTCTTGTGGGAAATGTTCGCACAGTGAAAGCAAGAAAAACTGCCAGCATGACAACCACAACAGATGTGATCAAAGCCAGGTAAAAACTATTAGTCAATAAGGCTATAAAGTCGGTGCCAATCAGTTCATAAATAGAAAAGGTCCAATAGGTAAATGCAAAGACCGGCACTCCAAAGCCCAGCAGAAAAGGAAGTGCACACAATACAAAAAACAACCAGCCTAAAGGGGCAGCAATACGGCCTGGTTCAGGTTTTTTGTTGACTGATGTAACAGCAAAGCGCCTGTTTTTTCGTTGATATCGTTCCAGTAGCAGCAATCCCAATACAAAAAACATCAGATAAACCGAAAGCTTTAGCGCTGCCCCTATATTTCCAAAAGCAAACCAGGCTGAGAAAATGCCCGTTGTAAAAGTGTCAACCCCAAAATACTTGACCAGTCCGTAATCATTGAGCACTTCCATCAAGATCAGTGAAATTCCTGCAACTATGGCTGGTCGCGCCAAAGGAATTCCAACTTTGAAATATACCTGAAGCGGACTCAATCCAAGTGATGCGCCTGCTTCGAGCATATGGGAAGATTGATTTTGAAAATAAGTTCTTGCAATCAGGTAAACGTAAGGATATAAGGAAATCGAAAAAATAAAGATGGCCCCGGGAAGTCCGAGCAAGTCGAAAAACAGAAACTGTCCGGTATCCAAACTAAAATGTTTGCGTAAAAAACTGTAAAGTGGAGAAGTAAAATCAAGCATGCCGGCATAAGCAAAACCATTGATATAAGCCGGAATAGCCAGTGGAAGAATCAAAGCCCACTCAAAAAAACGTCGTCCCGGAAAGCGGTACATGCTTATGACCCAAGCCGCATTCACACCAATAAAAAAACTGAGAATACCTACACCAAGCATGAGCAGCACCGTGTTCCATGTATAAGACGGAAGCAAATTGGAAACAATGTGCCTCCAGCTATCATCGGCAGGTGCGAATAAGCCAGAAAATACAACAAGCAAAGGCGTTATGATCAAAATACTGATCATAAAAGCAATCAAAGTCCAGCGCCCTGACCCATGAAAACCTAAACTATGTTTTAAATTTCGCCCATAACTCATGGCCAACCTACCCTATCAAAAATATACATCGCTTCGGGCAGAAGACTTCCCAATGCCGAAATATTCAAAGTGTCGCCTTTGAACTGGCCCCAATCACTTAGCAAATCAGGCATGGGGGCTGTTGTAACAACAGGGTATTCAAAATTACTAGCTGAAAGATATGCCTGGGAATCATCCTGTAGCAAAAAACGCATCAGTTTAAGGGCATTTTCCTTGTTTTTTGCGTGGGCTGAAAGCCCCATTCCACTAACATTGATGTGTGCACCTCGCCCCTGTTGATTTGGAAAGAAAAGACCCATTTCGGATGCTATCCGGCGTTCTTCTTCATTGGATGAACGCAACAACAAGCCCAGATAATACGTATTGATAATGGCAATATCGCCTGTGCCTGCAGCAATGGCCTTCACCTGATCGCGGTCATTCCCACGGGGGCTTTGCGCCATATTCCTCACCAGGCCTGCAGCCCATTGCTCAGCTGAATCTGACCCATTGGCTGCAATCATCGAGGCCAATAAGCTTTGGTTATAATGACTTTGCGATGAACGTACCAATAGTCGTCCTTTCCATCTTTCATCAGCAAGGCTTTCGTAGGTAGAAAGTTCTGTCGGACTTACGCGTTCACGGTGAAAAACTACAATGCGGGCACGCTTCATCAAACCTATCCAATAGCCTTCCGGATGTTGCAAATTAGCAGGTACCCTGCCCAGCAACTCGGCATCCCTAATAGGGCTCAAAACACCCTCGTCCACAGCGCGTGTTAACCTGCCTACATCCGCCGTTATAAAAATATCCGCCGGGGTATTTACCCCTTCCACCAACATCCTGTTAATAAGTTGATCGCTATCTCCTTTTATCAGATTTACCTCAATACCGGTCGATGCTGTGAACTCCCGAAGCAACTCTTCATCGGCCTGATAATGCCTGCCTGAATAAACATTAACCTCTTCTTTTTCTGATTTACAAGATGATAAACCAATGAACACAATCACTATAAGTATCAAAATCCTGTATCCAATTCTCATATTTCTATTTTTGTGCAAAATTACTTAGAATCTGTCTAAATAAGAACAATTAAAATGACGATGAGGTCAATTTCACTACTATTAGGTAGGATAAATCAACCACTTATTCCAATCGATTATTCTTTATTAGCTCGAATTTTAGTTTAGCCTGCTTAATTCACAAAATTTCTCGCCAAGCCGTTAATCTGCCTTGCATTTCAGGATAGTCATTTAAAAAAATCAATAGCTCTCCAACAGGCTTCACAAAACCACGACTTAAAACATCATGTACCAACAATACAAATTTTCCTAATTTTGACTGGAATTTCTGTATTGTATGAAAAGGACTGTGGTTTTTGTTTTATTATTTCTTGTTGTCTTATCGCTCCATAGCGAGTCGCCCGACTACACCCTGACCCTTTATACCATTCCGGCAGAACGGCAAATGGATTTTGCATCGCCACATCGTTTGTTATGGAGTGCTCTGGAAAATGCCATGCATGTGAATTTCAAAAGCAGGAAACATGCTATGGGCCATGTGTTTGTTGAGATTTCAGGGCCTGATGAACAAGTATTTACAGGTTCAACCAAAGAAAAACTACTCAAGTCAGGACGTGATGAAGTGCTAAGTGGCAGTGGAATGGGTATTCTTTTTATGGGTATAGATGGCCGGCTCGAATTTGATGAAGAAATTACCAAAGACCTCAATTATCATTACAAAAGAGGAAGCATTGCCTTTATTGAGGCCAGATTAAGCCGTGAAAATTATGAAAGATTGCATAAATACCTGAATGAATACCAGGCACGTGGTTACGATGCTATTTACAATGGTTTCAATAGCCCCCGCGAAGGACTAGGGGCTGGATGTACAGCTTTTGGCCTGAGTTTTTTTGAAGTGGCCGGCATCCTTCCCTATCAATGGTCAAACCAATGGTCAGTATCAGTAGAGGTTCCGCATCGGCTTATCGGAGAGCCTATTAATAACAAGCGTATTCCGCTGGAAAAACTATTCTTCACAGGTAAATGGGCCGAAGAGCATGAAGCCTCTAAAACATTCACCATTACAGATCCCTATCTGATTTATACCTGGATATTGGAGCACTGGCAACAGTTAAACGATGATACTGAGAAAGGCTTGGAGCAGTTGGGCATACATACTTATGCTGAGGCAGTGAAACGGGGAAAAGCAATGGGCATACTTGTTGATTTCAGCCATATAGCACCACCAAACGAACCTATTTTCAAACATCCGGAAAGGGAAATTTACAATGCCTCTAAGCGTTGAAATAACCCGCAGGCCTGGCTTCTCTTCAGGAAAATGGCATATAGTACTGCACACAAAACTTTGTTGATAACTCAGTAGATTTTGAGGGCATGTTCGGGCAACCATTTAACCGAAAAAATGTAAATTTGCAGGTTCGTGGTTTAAGATGAAAAAGTTTCGCAATTGACATGTTTTGAGCACAAAAGCAATTATTATTATTGATTGTATGCTCTGCAAAAGTAGGTTGGTTATATGTCTCTTGTTGAACCCAAATAGATAATTTATCAGGCAAATGACAGAAAAGGAAAAAAGAGATTTGGCAAACAGCCAATATACAGC
>CAYTUA010000121.1:0-7244 GCA_964440855.1 uncultured Lentimicrobiaceae bacterium | reverse complement strand
CCCGCAGGGGGACTTTTTCACAACCACGTCGTAATCCTATTAAAGCTGACATTTTGGTAGCAGATTTTTGTCAACCTATTTCAGGACGAGACACACATGTCTCTATTTGTAAAATCTCTCATCGGAAAATAGCCCCCCTGCGGGGGGTTGGGGGGCTAAAAAAATAAATTATAAAACGTAAAGATTTATACACCAATTGATTGGGGTTGAAAAAGTAAAATTTCTTTTTGAATTCTCTAGGTCAAATCGATAAGTATCTATTTTAGCCATTCAATAATATTTACCACTCAACACTACATGAAATACGCAGACATAAAATCATTGGTGCGGCGCTTGCGGAGTAATTTGACTACAGAAGAGGAAATACTATGGCATAACTTACGCAAAAGACAATTGCTTGGTCGAAAGTTTGTGCATCAAACAGCAATTATTTACGAAAACTCAAAAGATGAATACTTCTTTTATGTACCTGATTTTTATTGCCATCAGGAGAGACTTGTGGTTGAACTGGATGGTAAAATTCATGATTATCAGAAAGAACGCGACTAACGCCGCGATGAAATTCTCAAACATCATGGCTTAAAAGTGTTACGGTTTAAAAACGAAGAATTATATAATATCAATGCCGTTCTTGATCGAATCAAAGCGGACTTTTCAGATCAGGAGATGCGCTGCAGAAAAGTAAAACGGAAGTAAAATATAGGCACTCAATCCGTCGATTGGTGACTTTGGTTTGCAATTACTTTAGCCCCTTTTCCTACCTTTGCCTTTCGAAAAACATTCCGCCCTATGAGCACATTAAAAGCATTTCAACAAGCTATTATCCAAGGTATTCCCAATGAGTTGCCTGAACCAAAATCATTTGATGCAAACATAAACCATGCACCTGTAAGGAAAGACATCCTGAACAAGGGGGAGAAAAAACTGGCCTTGAAGAACGCCTTGCGTTACTTTCCTCAAAAATTTCATGCCGAACTGGCGAAGGAGTTTGCAGAAGAGTTGAAAACCTATGGCCGCATATATATGTATCGCTTCCGTCCTGATTATAAAATACATGCCAGAGACATCGATGCATTTCCACATCAATCCAGACAGGCAGCAGCCATTATGCTCATGCTCAGCAACAACCTGGATGATGCTGTGGCACAGCACCCCCACGAGCTGATTACCTATGGTGGCAATGGTGCCGTTTTTCAAAACTGGGCACAATACCTGCTTAGCATGCAGTATCTCGCTACCATGACGGACGAACAAACGCTGGTGCTGTATTCGGGGCATCCCATGGGGCTGTTCCCTTCGCATAAGGATGCCCCCAGGGTGGTGGTAACCAACGGCATGGTGATTCCCAACTATTCCAAACCGGATGATTGGGAAAAGTTCAATGCCTTGGGTGTTTCACAATATGGACAAATGACGGCAGGCTCCTTCATGTACATTGGGCCGCAAGGCATTGTGCACGGCACCACCATCACCGTGCTGAACGCAGCCCGCATGCAGCATCACCCCAACAACAAGGGCGGCCTTAAACTGCTCATAACCTCAGGCTTGGGTGGCATGAGTGGGGCCCAGCCCAAGGCCGGAAACATCGCGGGCGTGGTAAGTATCACTGCCGAAATCAACCCAAAAGCTGCCCACAAAAGGCACGAACAGGGTTGGGTGGATGAGGTAATTGCGGATGTGGATGCAGCAATTGATGCCGCTCTGCATTGGCAAAAGAAAAATATACCGCATTCAATTGCCTATCTGGGGAATGTGGTGGATTTGTGGGAACGCTTGGCCAAGCGCAACATCATTGTTGACATGGGCTCGGACCAAACATCATTGCACAATCCCTGGGCAGGTGGTTATTATCCGGCTGGCCTCAGCTACAGCGAAGCCAACACCATGATGGCAGCCGAACCTGACTTATTTAAGGCCAAGGTTCAGGAGTCGTTGAGAAGGCAGGTAGCTGCCATCAATACGCTTGCTGCCAATGGCATGTACTTTTTCGATTACGGCAATGCCTTTATGCTGGAAAGCAGCAGAGCAGGCGCTGCCATTTTAAAAGAAGAAGGCAGCTTCCGATACCCCTCCTATGTGCAGGATATTATGGGACCCCTGTGTTTCGATTATGGTTTTGGCCCTTTCAGGTGGGTTTGTGCTTCATCACGCCCCGAAGACCTCGAAACTACTGACCGCATTGCTGCTGAGGTGTTGGAAAAAATAGCGCAAACAGCCCCCCCTGAAATCAAGCAACAAATGGCAGATAATATTCACTGGATCAGGGAAGCACAGAAAAATAAACTGGTTGTGGGTTCCCAGGCCCGCATTCTGTATGCCGATGCAGAAGGGCGCATCAAGATTGCTGCTGCTTTTAACAATGCCATAAAAACAGGCGAAATAACCGGCCCTGTAGTACTTGGCCGCGACCACCATGATGTTTCGGGTACGGATTCTCCTTACCGGGAAACATCCAACATCTATGATGGCAGCAGTTTTACGGCTGATATGGCTATTCAAAATGTGATTGGCGATGCCTTCCGTGGTGCCACCTGGGTGAGCATTCACAATGGCGGTGGTGTAGGCTGGGGCGAAGTTATCAACGGTGGTTTTGGAATGGTACTCGACGGCTCGGCTGATGCCGACCGCCGACTGCGGAATATGCTCCATTGGGATGTAAACAACGGCATTGCACGACGTAGCTGGGCACGCAACGAGGAGGCTATTTTTGCCATCAAAAGGGCGATGGAAGCCGAACCTTTACTGAAGGTAACCCTTCCAAATATTGCAGATGACAGCCTGTTGGAAGGGTTATTTTAAACAGTATTAAGTATGTACGAAGACTGCTAAAAGAGATTTTCTTAAATTAACAACCCACAAACACACCCATAAACTTTCAGCCGCCTCATCCCTGTTTTCCAAAACGCAAAGGCTTAACAATTTTTAAAGAACTGGATCATTGGCAAATAAAAACTTCGCTTTACCTTCGCTGGCTAATACCACAAATTGCGCCTCCTATTAACAATAACACTGATTTTGGTTGTCCGGCTTGCCATTCAAGCCCAGGATCCGGTTATATTCAAAGCACAGCTACTCACTTCCGACAGCCTGCTGCCTATGCCCAATGTGCACATTATCAGCAAGCAGATGCGGCAAGGAACCATCAGCAATCAGGAGGGTTTCTTCAAAATATGGTCACTACCAAACGACTCCCTGCTCTTTACCTCGGTTGGCTTTGAGCGAAAGGTACTGCATTTAACAGATAGCATAATGCAAAGGGGCGATTCTGCAGTTATCCTTTTAAACAAAGACACCGTTAATATTCAAGAGGTGGTGGTGCGTTCCTTTTACGATTGGCCCACCTTTAAATACCTTTTCGTAAATATGAAGCCCATTAAACCTGTAACAGTGGAATGGCTTAACGAAGAGCTGAACCGATCACTGGAAGAGGTTCGTTCACAACCTTTATCTATAAAAGGACCCATTCAGGCACTGTATGACCTGTTTAACCATACAGCACGCATTCAAAAACGCCTGGAGCGCAACCGCCGATGGTATAACCAGCAAGTGATACGCGAGGGCAGGCCGCAAGACACCATACCCTATTTACCCCCTCATTTATCCGAATAGGCATTTTTATACAAAACAATACACCATTCAATCGTGCTGTCAACGAGTGATAAACAGAGGTTTTCGTTCCGTTTATCTCTGAACAATATAATCTGTTCCATGTTATAGAAAAAATACATCAAAAAAAAATCCCTTTGTATTAGGGTATGTCCGAAATGAACTGTCTTACCCCAAACTGAACTAATAAATCCAACTCTAACTAATTAATCCAATTCATTATGAAAAAAAGTATCTCGTTTTTTATTATCCTTCTGATGGCAATTACATCAGTAGCCCAAAATCCTCCATATGGCCTTCAGGCTTTTGTCGAGGGCAATGATGTATCCCTGCAATGGACCGAACCCATACAAGGGGAACTCTTTCCCCTTAGCTATTCCTCCGGAACTAATTTCTCAGCAATTGGCTATGGAGCCGAAAACCCCTATTTAGTAGCTGCCCGCTGGGAAGCAGGCAGCCTGGGTGCTTATGACGGATTCCCCTTGGTGCAATTCGAATTTTTCTACTATGAGGGTGGTTCCGACTTAAGCCTTAAAATTTTAGAAGGCAGCCAGGGGGATCAGTTAGTTTACGAGCAACCCCTCACCAATGTTGAGCCAAATGCATGGAACCTGATCTACCTGGATAACCCGCCTGTGGTTGACGCTTCAAAAGAACTTTGGATCGCTATTGAAGTTGTTCAAGGCAATATGCTAATGTATCCGATAGGGTTGGATGAAGGACCTGCAGTAGCTGGCTTTGGTGATATGATATATTACCAGGGTTTTTGGGAGAGTATCTCTGCTGATTATGGCCTCGACTATAATTTCAACCTCAAAGCCTATGTTGCTGATGCCGACGGGAACAGAATGGCAATAGGAAACACCTCACAACCTAATTTATTCCCGCAAAACAACAATGGCAATACAGGAGAATTAGCAGTTGTTTCAACGGAAGCAACAGCAGCTCCGCAACGTAGTTTGTCACCCGACAGAAGTATGCCCGACTTCTATAACATTTACAGGGACGATGCGCTAACAGGAACCTCAACAGACACCTTTTTTGAAGATTCCGGCTTGTCAAATGGTATTTACACCTATGGCGTTACTGCGGTTTTTGGCGGCGAAGAAAGTACAGCAGCGCAGGCAATAGCTCAGATTGGCTCGCCCGATTTCAGCATTCTGCCCGAAATATTCACTGACAGTTTTCCGGCCAACGCATCAATAGTGCGCCAGATTGAGATCGCCAATAATGGCGAAATACCCTTGATTTGGCAGGCACAAACCAGCGACTACAGCATCTTACTCGAAGTACATGAAGGAAGTATAGATCCCGGAGCTTCTCAAACCCTTGACTTATACTTTTATACTTACGACTTTCCGCTTGGGGCAAATGTTGAATCCATCATTTTCACAACCAATGATGTAGCATTTCCATCCTTTGTTTACGAATTGAATTTTAACATAATCGCCACTCCTGCATTTTACATTGAAAGTGACCAGATCAATTTTGGGCCTACTTTTATTGATCAACCTGCTTTGCGCCAAATATATGTATTTAATGACGGACTCGAAACCCTTATATTGAGCGATTTCACCTCTGACAGCCCGTTTTTTGAGTCGCCGGTGGATGAGCTCGCTATAGCCCCGTATGAGTTTGCGTTTTTGCCGGTTATATTTAGCCCTGAAGAAGTTACAACATATAACGGGGTTTTGACTTTTACGACAAACGATCCTGAAACCCCAACTTATGACATACAGTTAAGTGGTTCAGGCATTGTTCCTGCTCCCTCTTTCCTTTTCGCACAAGGTATTAACAATGAAGATGTTGAACTCAACTGGGAGGATGCAACAGGTGAAAACGGCAGCTCACTGGCCTATTGTTCTGACGTTTATTACTCTTCCTTTGCCTTGGGCCAGGGGTTAACCTATAGTATAGCCATTGGATGGCCCAGTGATTTTCTTGAGAATTACGAGGGTCAGTCTGTTGAATATGTATCGTTCTTCCCATCTGATGAAGTCAGTGAATTTACTCTAAAAGCATGGGCAGGAGAAAACAGGGAAACCCTCATTTACAGCCAGCAGATCCCCGATTACACTCCTTATCAGTGGAATACAATCCAGCTAGATGCCCCCATATTTATCGATGCAACAGAAAACCTCTACATAGGATTGGAAATCAATCAAGTAGGTTTTAACTATCCGGCAGCCATTGATGAGGGTCCTTCAGTTGAAGGCTTCAGCGATCTGATTTATTTTGAAAACGAGTGGCTTACACTTGCTGACTTTGGCTTTTCAAACAATTGGCTGATCAAAGCATTTGTTTCGGAAGTAAACAACCCTGTTGTTATGCAGCAATTGCCACGCGTTGCTATTGAGAAACAAAATACCGGCACAAACAACAGCCTCCAAATTCAGCAATACACCCACACAGGCATTGCCCACTTAAATCGTCAAAGCCGCTCATTGCTTTTCGAAGGTTACAATTTGTTCCGCGATGGTGAGCTGATTGAATCACTTTTGCAAGAAAACACTTACTATGATGCTGGTCTTGACTTAGGCACTTATACGTATCAGGTAACTGCCGTGTATGAACAAGGCGAAAGCCAACCCATTTCGCGGATGGTACAACTTGGCACCCCGGTTCTTAGCATCAATCCTTCTTCAATCAATGATTCCATTGAGTCGGGAAATCAGAAGACCTATACTATTGAATTCTCCAATTCGGGAATTATTGACCTTGAATGGGCATTTCAGACATTGCCTAATGGCATCAGCTCCTCTACTTTGTCGGGTGTGTTGGCCCCGGGTGCAAGTGAAGAACTAACACTCACTTTTGATGCAACACAAATGTTTCCCGGCATGCGCAATATGGAACTTGTTATCCTTACCAACAACTTATCCAACCCAACCAGCCTTTTCCAAATCAATATGTTGGTAACGGGTGACCAGGGCTTGGCTTTCAGCGAGGATGAAATAGGTTTTGGTATGGTAAACCTTAACGAGCAAATTGTACGGACACTTGAAATTACTAACAACAGCGATATTTTTGGCTATGTTTTTGTAGAAAGTGATTCGTATTATTTTCAGCCTCACATTTCGTATGCCCATATTGCACCTGGCGACAATTCATCTATTGTAATCAGTTTTTCGGGAAACGAAATTGGTGCCTACAATGGCAACCTATTGGTAATTGCTTATTATAACGATGATATTGTTGAATACAACATCCCGATGTCAGCCTTTGTGAATTTGCCGGTTCCCTCAGGCCTCGAGGCTGCTCTCGTGGGTGATACCGTAAACCTGAGCTGGTTGCCTCCGGGAATAAACCCCAATATGCTGCAATATGGCAATGGGGGCATACAAACAGCATTGGGTTATGGTGTGCCTGGTGTTTTTGAAGCTGCCGCAAAATTCGAACCTGAAACCTTGCAATACTATGCCGGAAAGCTTTTATCCCACATTGGTTTCTTTTTATGGGAAACCGGACCCGACTTCAGTTTGAAGGTGTACAGTGGTGAAAATGCCGAAAACCTGATTTACGAGCAAGCAATTGAAGATGAACTGCTTGTTGGCTGGAACGACATAGCCCTTGATCAAGCCTTGGCCATTACTGCAAACGACTATTTGTGGATTGGTTACGAACTTACACAACAGGAT
>CAYTUA010000120.1:0-6900 GCA_964440855.1 uncultured Lentimicrobiaceae bacterium | reverse complement strand
AACGACATCCTTTCGCAGCGACGCGCCCAATCTGTGGTAGATTATTTGATCATCAGGGGAATAGACCCAAGAAGGCTTGTGGCCCGCGGATATGGCGAGCGCGTGCCCCGTAAACTTGAGAGGGACTATCAGGCCAATGGTACCCTTTTCGAAGCCGGTACGGTTTTAACACCGGGTTATATTGATTCCCTCAACACAGTAGAACAACGTGAAATTGCACATCAGCTCAACCGAAGGACTGAATTCAAGGTGTTAAGCAAGGATTTCGTACCTACTTCAACAAGCATTACAGGTGGCCAAACTATTCAAATTGTTACCAAACCAGAAGAATCGCGTGTTTCCTTTACGACTGACCCCAATACAGGTGCTTTCAACATACCTGCCATCATAGAGGGTTACAACGAAACCTTTGTGTATGAGCGCAGTGCCACAGCTATGGTTTCGCTGGAGAAAGCTCTTGACATGCTAAACAGTGGTATCATTGACCGAAACAGCTTTACAGGTGAAACAGAACGTGTGCTCACCGCCGGTTCCATTGCCAACGGGGCCGTTTTTAAACTGAAGGAAATCCGCATCGCCAACCGCGCTATCCAGGATGTTGAATTAAGCGTGAGCCATCAACTACGTTATGAAATAGTATTTGGCCAACGCCTTTTGTCACGCTTTGGCGAATTTGAGTTTGATACCGAAAACCGGGAGCTAATCTTTAAGTAAATATGGCAGATAATCGTTACAGCCTGCGGGGTGTTTCCGCATCAAAGGAAGATGTTCATCAAGCCATTCGCCACATTGACAAAGGACTATTTCCCAATGCGTTTTGTAAAATAATCCCGGATATATTGGGTAGTGACCCAAATTGGTGCAATATCATGCATGCAGATGGGGCCGGTACCAAGTCGGCACTGGCTTACCTTTACTGGAAAGAAACCGGTGACCTGTCCGTTTGGGAAGGTATTGCACAGGATGCCATCGTGATGAATACTGACGACTTGCTGTGTGTTGGTGCCATTGACAACATCCTGCTTTCGTCAACCATTGGCCGCAACAAAAACCTGATTCCGGGCGAAGTTGTTGCAGCAATCATCCATGGTACCGAAAAGTTTTTGGCCAAAATGCGGGATATGGGTGTCAGTATTTGGAGCACCGGAGGCGAAACAGCCGATGTTGGCGACCTGGTAAGGACCATTATTGTTGATAGTACTGTTACTGCACGCATGCGCCGCGAAGAGGTGATCGAGAATCATATAAAAGCCGGCGATGTGATCGTAGGATTGGCTTCCTTCGGCCAGGCCACTTATGAAGACAGTTATAACGGCGGCATGGGAAGCAATGGATTGACTTCAGCCCGTCATGATGTATTCCATAAAATACTTGCAGACAAATACCCCGAAAGCTTTGATCCACTTGTACCAGAAGAACTTGTCTATACTGGCCCATTCAGCCTCACCGATTCAACAGAAGTTGAAGGGGTGAATACAGGTCAAATGGTATTGGCACCTACACGCACCTATGCCCCTATCATCAACACCACACTTAAAGAATTTCGCCCAAAAATAAACGGCATCGTCCATTGCAGCGGGGGCGGACAAACAAAAGTGCTTAATTTTATTGATAAGCTCCACGTCATTAAGGACAATCTGTTCGACACCCCTCCCCTGTTCCGTCTGATACAGCAAGCATCAGGAACTGATTGGAGCGAGATGTACAAAGTATTCAATATGGGGCATCGTATGGAAATTTACACGGACGAAGTCACAGCAAAAGCCATTTTGTCTATTTCAGCATCATACGCAGTAGATGCCAGAATTGTGGGCAGGGTGGAGGCATCTGACAACAAAAAGTTGACTGTTTCAGGGAAAATGGGAAAATACCTCTATTGATTGACTTCAGCAGGATACAGGCGAGCGCACAAGCGCAAAGTTTTTCAACTCTTTTTTAGCCGATCCGCAAATCCTGCATCCAATTCCAACAAAAACTGCCGCGCTTTATGTAAGGTTTGTACCGCAAAAACACGCGCTTCCAATTGTTCAAAATCCTCTCTTAAGGCATCGTTGGCCCCTTTCAGGGTATATCCCTTTTCTTTTACCAGATGATATATCATGTGGAGATAACGCAAATCACGTTGTGTGAAAAGGCGGTTTCCTTTTTTGTTTTTTTTGGGTTTTAGAATGGCAAACTCCTGTTCCCAAAATCGAATGAGGGAAGTATTAACATTAAAAAGCCCGGCAACTTCGCCGATGGTATAATAAACCTTTTCAGCTTTTGGCATGGTATTGCAGTTTAATCCATGGACTGCATGGGGAGTTGCGACAATTCCAGTATGGTTTCGTATTCTTCGGGGGTAAGGTCGTTAAAGAAAAAGTGGATTGGATTGACAGGCCGATTATTCTTGATTACTTCATAATGCAAATGAGGAGCAGTGGATTTTCCTGAATTACCAACTGTGCCAATCAACTGGCCACGAGTAACTTTCTCGCCTTTACGCACTTTAAACTCATTCAGGTGGGCATATTTGGTTTGATACCCAAACCCATGATCGATGGTGATGGTATTGCCATAGCCCCAACGTGAACGTTCCAATCTGACAACTTTACCATTTCCGGTAACAAAAACTTCTGTACCGCTCAAGGCCGAAAAGTCAATCCCAGAATGAAATTTGTTTACTTTATAAAATGGATCCATCCGAATGCCGTAATAAGATGAAATCCGGCGCAGATCGTAGTTTTTTATGGGCTGAATGGCAGGGATTGATGCCAGCATTTCTGACTTGTTTTTCGCCATTTCAAAAACCTCATCAAAAGATTTTGACTGCACATAAAGCTGGCTTGCCAACTGATCCAGTTTTTGGGTGGTATTAATAACAACTTCCGACTTTTGATAACCTTTCAACCGATCGTAACGGTCCACACCGCCATATCCGGCTTTGCGCACAGAAGATGGAATTGGCTCAGCTTCAAAAATCACCCGGTAAATATTGTCATCACGCTCCTGCATATCCTGAGCCAATGCATTAAGATTATCCAATCTTTCTTCCAATAAAGTGTACTGCAGTTGCAGGTATTCGATCTCCCGCTGTTGCATCCGCTCTTTGGGCGAACCAAAGAAATTGTAGGCAATCACCACAAATACCAAGGCAAATACCATGGTACTTATCAGGTAAGAAAACACCTGCAAAACACGCTTTCTCCAGGGAATATTGTACTTCTCATATGAGAGCGTGCGGTGGTTAAAAATGTATTTATTTGTTGCCATAAACGCAATAGGTCATATGAAGATGATCAAACACATAATTCAGCTCAACAAGCAGCAAAGTTAATAAATTACGCTAAATTTGCAAGCTCAAAATTACAGCATTATCCCCAAACAATTGTTAACAACTTATTCATAATGAAATCTTCAGAGATCAGAAATACCTTTCTTGAATTCTTTAAAACCAAAGAACACCTTATCGTCCCTTCAGCCCCTATTGTAGTAAAGGACGACCCGACGCTTATGTTTACCAATGCCGGGATGAACCAGTTTAAGGATGTTTTCCTGGGTAACGAAAAAGGTGCTGCTTCTCGTATAGCTGACACACAAAAATGTTTGCGCGTTTCGGGCAAGCATAACGATTTGGAAGAAGTTGGGTATGATACCTACCACCACACGATGTTCGAAATGCTTGGCAATTGGTCATTTGGCGACTATTTTAAGAAGGAAGCCATTTCATGGGCGTGGGAACTGCTTACACAGGTTTATGGTATCGACCCCAACAGGCTTTATGTAACTGTGTTTGGTGGGGACGAAAGTGATGGTTTACAAGCTGATAACGACGCCTACAATTTTTGGAAAGCCCTCATTCCTGAAGATAGGATTTTGTACGGATCAAAAAAAGACAATTTCTGGGAAATGGGGGATACCGGCCCGTGCGGCCCCTGCTCCGAAATACATGCCGACATACGCGATGAAGCTGACAGGCAATTGATTGACGGGAAAGATCTTGTAAACAAGGATCATCCAGAAGTGATTGAAATCTGGAACCTGGTTTTTATTGAATTCAATCGCCAAAGCAATGGAAAACTTACCAAACTGCCTGCCCAACATGTTGATACAGGCATGGGCTTCGAACGCCTTTGCATGGTGTTGCAACAAAAAAAATCAAACTACGACACGGATGTTTTTCAACCTTTAATCCAGGAAATTGCAAAACTCGCTTCCAGGACTTATGGCGAAAACAAGGAGGCAGACATTGCCATGCGCGTAATTGCGGACCATTTGAGGGCTGTAAGTTTTGCCATCGCCGACGGACAATTGCCTTCCAATACCGGAGCAGGATACGTAATCAGACGCATATTGCGGCGGGCAGTTCGTTATGGATTTACTTTTCTGGGTATTGAAGAACCTTTTGTTTATCGTCTGTTACCACTTTTATCAGAACAAATGGCAGTCAATTTCCCTGAGTTAAAAACCCAGCTCTCATTTGTGCAGAAAGTCATTCAAGAAGAGGAGGCATCCTTCCTGCGAACCCTTTCGCAAGGCATCAGGCGTTTTGAGCTATATGCTTTACAAAACGCTGGCAAAAATATAATTGACGGACAGTTTGCCTTTGAACTTTTTGATACCTATGGTTTTCCGGTTGACCTGACCAACTTGCTGGCACGTGAAAAAGGCCTGCAAGTTGATATGGAAGGATTTCAAGCCGGTCTTGAAGCCCAAAAAAGCCGCTCGCGAAAAGCTGCTGAGGTGGCCGCAGGCGATTGGGTTGAAGTACAAAAAGATACCGGCAAAACAATATTTGTGGGCTATGACAAATTGCGCGAACAAGTCCGGATTATGCGCTATCGCATGGTCACATCAAAGGGCAAAAATCATTATGAAATTGTGCTTGACCGTTCCCCTTTTTATGCCGAAGCTGGTGGACAAGTCGGGGATACCGGAGTGTTGCAAAACAACAACGAAAGCATAAACATCCATAACACCATCAAAGAAAACAACCTTGTTATTCATATAAGTGATCAATTACCCGAAAAACCAGAGATTGAGTTTGAAGCCATTGTTGATGAAAAAAAACGACTACTAACCGCCTGCAATCACAGCGCTACACATCTGATGCACGCCGCTTTGCGACTCGTATTGGGCAATCATGTGGAGCAGAAGGGAAGCTTGGTGGATCATGAAAGGTTGCGCTTCGATTTTAGCCACTTTGGAAAAATGTCGAACGAAGAAATCAGAAAAGTTGAAGATTTAGTCAATGCCAGGATCAGGGAAAATATCCCGATAAATGTTTATCAGGATATGCCTATTGATAAGGCCAAGGAGATGGGTGCCATGGCACTATTTGGTGAGAAATATGGCGAAAAAGTACGTGTGGTTACTTTCAACTCATCCTATTCGGTTGAATTGTGCGGTGGAACCCATGTAAATGCTACGGGTCAAATCGGAAGTTTCCGGATAATATCAGAAGGTGCGATTGCAGCAGGAATAAGGCGTGTTGAAGGAGTAACCGGGCAATCTGCCGACAGTTTTGCCAACCACCAAATTGATCAATTAAGCCAAATCAAAGAGCTGGTCCATACCACTGGCGACATCGTGAAAGGGGTGCAACAACTTGTTGATAAAAACAGCCAGCTATCTAAACAGATTGAGCAATTGCAAGCGTTGCAAGCTGAAAGTATAGCCAACGGATTATTGCAAACAATGGAGCAGGTGAATGGCATAAATGTGATTGCACAACGCATGGATGAAGGAGCCATCATCGCAAAAAATACCAGCCTGAAGCTACGCAATATGCACGAAAACCTTATTGTCTTACTCGCCACTGCCGAATCAGGAAAAGCATCGCTGAACCTGGCCTTATCAGATGACTTGGTAAAAAGTGGAAAGTTTGATGCAGCTGCGCTTATCCGGGTTATTGCAAAAGAAGTAGATGGCGGAGGGGGCGGACAAAAACAAGCTGCTTCTGCCGGAGGCAAAAACCCGGCAGGAATTTCTGCTGCCATTAATAAATTGATTGCCTTAATCCGGGACATGCCCACTACATAACACCGGTTTTATGGCTTTTGGAAAGTATTTATATATATTTGCCCTTGGTAATCGATTTGCTCATTTTTATAGACATGCAAAAAACAACTGGCAACAGCATTTAAACACCTTTAAAAAACTATTAACCATAACATTAGTACTCATTGTTGATAAAAAGTTTAATAAAATTACAGAAGTAGCATAAGACATGCCTTTCGATTGTTTAAATTTACGACTTAAACTTGGGTAGTAATTATATGATTGTTTGATAATTAGTACGAAGCAAATTACAGTGAGATGAAACAACAGAAGATATTTTTTTTGATTATGCTTTTTCTAACCATGACTTCCTACGCCCAGGTTGATCCATGTTCAAAAAGCAGCACCGACGGAGGTGATCCTTACGGCTTGCTTGATTATTCAATTTTGAGCCCCATTCAATCATCCATAACTACAGGCAATGGCTGGTCATTGCAGGATAACGGTACATGGGCATCTTCGCCTCAGCGCATTCCTTATACTGATAGCCGCACCAACACATCCAGGCAGCCTGGTATTGACGAATTAGGTCTTGGGAATTATATCTCCATCGAATTGCGGAAAATAATGATCAAGGATGAACAATTCAATGTACTGATCCATCGCTATAAAGATGGTGAATATGAATTCCCTTATTTAAAAAAGGGCTGGGTTGGTTTTGAATCATTTGATTTTTATGTTTTCAGGAGCCAGAAACTGGCCGAACTACTGCCGGAGAATGTTCCGTTCAATGTTCCTTATATTGTTGATTTAGAATGCTTTGCAGCTGGTAAAGTTAAGAATTATGAGAAATTAATCTATAAGGATAAAGACCTGGCACTTAAAAGCCATGCCACTGGGGTAATCAATAGCTTCGCGCAG
>CAYTUA010000119.1:0-7508 GCA_964440855.1 uncultured Lentimicrobiaceae bacterium | reverse complement strand
GCTGATCATCCGGCTAACAGACTTGAAGAGTTGCTGCCTGGTGCTATAAATCAATAATTTTGCAGAAGCAATATGCCTGTGGCCGAAGGGTTACGTATTTTGAAGGCTATGTACTTAACGACTCTTTTGGGTATTTTTCGGGAGATATAATTGAACGTTCTTTGAAAGTATTGCAGGTATTTGTGCTTTTAGAGGCTATTTGCAATAATGGTTTTTAGTTGAAAAGAACGTTCGCAGGCAGGTTTTGTTTGGTAACGGGCACGCCTAAGCCGTTTCAGCGGTGAATCTCTACAAGCTCAATGCAACGCATCACCCTGCCACTGTTTTTTGATGGATAGGTGCTTAACGACTGTTTGGTGGGCAGGCTTGGTATGTATGATTAATCACTCCATTCACCCTTTCTCTGATTTATATTCCGAAGGGCTGCAACCAAACTGCTTTTTAAAGGCCCGCGAAAAATAGGCCTGGTCGCTGAATCCCATTTGGTAACAGACTTCGGCAATGGTGCCGGCTTTTTGCTCGAGCAAATCAGCCGCCCTTTGCAAGCGCATGGAACGGATCAACTGACCTGCCGGCTGGCCAAGCAAGGCATTGAGCTTTCTGTTGAGCTGCGAAGCACTCATATGCATTGTTTCGGCAAGCATTTCGTTGGAGAATTGTGGGTTGTCGAAATGGTGTTCAATCATTTTGATGGTTTTTTCCAGAAAAGCCTGGTCCACCGAAACGGCCGTTACCTCGGATGGCCTGATGACGCCTGCCTTGCTGAAACGCTTGCGCAATTGCTCCCTTTGGGCAAGCAGGTTGCTCACACGAGCACGCAATTCCTTGGCATTAAATGGTTTGGTGATATAAGCGTCAACGCCTTTTTCCAATCCTTCTATTTTATCATCAAGGCCGGCTTTGGCTGTAAGCATGATAATGGGGATGTGGCTTGTAAGTTCATCAGCCCGGATGTGCTTGCAAAATGTGTAGCCGTCCATCAGTGGCATCATCACATCCGAAACAATCAGGTCGGGAACTGTTTTGTGTGCCAACTCAACCCCAACTGCACCATTTTCGGCTTCAAGCACCATGTATGTTGTTTCGAGCTGCTCGCGGATGTAAGCCCGTACATCGGTGTTGTCCTCTACCACAAGGATGATGGGCCTGGAGCTGTCGCCGGTTTCTGTCCAGGATTCCTTTCGGGTGGAATGAGGTGTGATTTCATCTGTTTGTCCGGCCACTGAATCTGGCAGCGTACTGCTTTCATTTTGAACAGTATCCATGCTGCCCTGCTTGGCGATGGGCAAGCTGATACTAAACCTGCTTCCCTGCCCTTCGATGCTGCTCACTTCGATCGTTCCTTTGTGTAGTTCAACCAGTTCCCTGGTAAGTGCCAAACCTATGCCAGTGCCTTCATGTTCGCGGGTTACCGAACTGTCAACCTGGTAAAAGCGGTCGAAAATATGCGGGAGTTTGTCCTGCGGAATTCCTATGCCGCTGTCAATTATGTTGATAACCAGTTTTTCATCCTTTGTTTGTTTGAGTATAAGCTTGATTTCGCCCTTTTCCCCCACAAATTTGAAGGCATTGGACAGCAAATTGTAAATGATAATTTCGAACTTATCGGGATCAAACAAAACGGCGATGTTGTTGTGGTCAGATTCGAACTGCAAGCGGATATTTTTTGATTCGGCCAATGATTCAAACGAATAGAAAAGGCTTTTTAAAAAGGATACCATATTGTATGTACCGGTATGCAGCTCCATGCTGCCTGCTTCCAGTTTGGAAAGGTCGAGCAACTGGTTGATCAGGGTGAGCAACCGCCTTGCATTCTTGTTGGCAATCTGCAGTTTTGTTTTTTCCTTGATGTCGATATCCGAGGACATCACGCTTTCCACCTGCCCCAAGACCAGCGTCAAAGGGGTGCGGAATTCATGCGAGATATTGGCGAAAAACTGTGATTTCATTTGATCCATTTTTCGCAAGGTATCCGTTTCCACAATCTCCATCTTGAGTTGGTTTTTGAGTTTGATGCGCTTCATCTCATATTGCCTGATCCTGTATAGGATTGCGAAAAAAGCAAAGGCGTAAATCACATAAGCCCACCAGGTGCCCCACCAAGGGGGCGTAATGACAATGCTTAATGCAAGCCCTTCTTCGTTCCAGATACCATCATTGTTTGATGCCTTTACCTTGAAACTGTATTTTCCTGGCGGAAGATTGGTGTAAGTGGCTGTCCTGTTTGAGCCAGCAAATATCCAATCCTGATGGAAATTTTCAAGTAAATAAGCGTATTGGTTTTTTTCCGGAACAGCGAAATCCAAAGCAGCAAATTCAAAACTCAATACATCATCATCATAGCTGAGCGCTATTTGCGACGTTTCCTGGATGCTGTGCTTTAGCAGGTTGGGTCTGTTCTGCGGCGTGATGTACTGCTCACCAACTTTCAACCTGGTCAACACAACTGATGGAATGTGAGGATTGTCAACCACCTGTTCAGGATAAAAATAATTCAGGCCATTGATGCCTCCAAAAAACAATTCACCACTTTTGCTCCGAAAATAGGCGCCGGTATTGAATTCGTTGCTTTGTAAGCCGTCTTTTACATCAAAATTTCGAAAAGTTTTGTTTATAGGGTCAAAGCGTGAAAGACCCTTATTTGTGCTCAACCACAAATTGTTGTCGTTATCGGGCAGCACAGCGTAAACCACATTGTTTGGCAGCCCATCTGATTCGGTATAATACAAAAACAGCCCCGTTTCCATATCGAATCTGTTGATGCCACCATTGGTTCCAATCCATAAATACTTTCCGGGCTCTAGGGGGTCGGCACAAATGGACTTGATCAGGTTGTTGCTTAAGCTTGTCAGGCGGCTTGGATCGTTTTGATAAATTGTGAATGTTTCATTATCAGCATTGAGCAGCATCAGGCCGTTTTTGGTGCCGAGCCATATTTTATGATTGATATCTTCAAAAATCACAGGCCGCACCTGTTGTTCATAAGATGGTTCTGGTTGATAGGCTATGCATTCGAAAACACCTTTCTCCTGATCCATCAGCCGGCACAGGTAGTTTTCGGTAGCCAGCAATAGTTGCCCCTGGTGATTTTTGAGCAAGGCAAACACATCCTTTTGGGGCAATCCCTGTTTGTTGGCAGGGTCGGGTTTGTAATGCCTTGAAGATCCTGTGTTTAAATCATAACGAAACAAGCCCTCCGTAGTGCCGGTCCATAGGTATTCGTCTTCTGTGGCAAGCATCGACCAAACAAGGGTATTGCCAAAATCGTTCAAGCTACCCGGTGTTTTCTCAAAGCTTATAAGTTGGTTTTTATCTCTTTGCCAAAGGTGCAATACGTCGGTTCCAATCCACACATTTCCGCGATTATCTTCAGTTACTGACCGAACACTGAAGCCGGCCGCCAGGGAAGTGGGGGCATTCACTTGCTTAAGCAAATTAAATTTTTGCGCTTTTGGGTCATAAATATTGATCCCCTGACCTGTCGTACCTACCCACAGTATGCCTGTTTTATCAATAAAAACGCTTGAGATGCCATTGTGATTGATTGATTGTGGATTTAGCGGGTCATTTCTAAACGACACGTAATCAGATTTTTTCGGGTTAAATCTCATCAATTCAGCTGGTGTTGCAATCCATAAAGCGCCATCGGCGTCTTCAGCAAGGCCATACACAGCGCCCCAGCCAAAACGAAACAACTCGTAGTGGTGGCGATGCACCTCAATTGTTTCAGTAGATCGGTCAAATTGTACCAACCCACTCATGGTGCCCAGCCACAAGGAGTTGTCGCGGGTTTCATATACAATGCTAACCCCGTTGTGCAAATTGCCATCAGGTACATCGGGGTGGCTCGACAGGATGGCTATACGGGTGTACAATCCTGTTTTTGTGTCAAACTTAACCAAACCATCAGGGGTTGCTATCCAAAGCAAATGCCCGTCGGCATGCAGGTCGTTGATGGTATTGCTCCCAATCGACTGTTGATCTTGCGGCCGGTGGATGTAACTTTTGATCTCCAAATTGTTGATATCACCCTGTATCAGACTGATCTTGAACAAACCATCACCCCTGGTGCCTATCCAGATATTGCCCACATCATCCTCGATGATGGCCTGAATTTCGTATTTATTTCTCAGCACTGTATCAATTGGCTGTAGTTTCAGGCGTTTGAATTGATTGGTGGTCCGGTCATACACACTGATGCCCCCATCAAGGGTTCCAACCCAGATAAAGCCACGGCTGTCCTCAAATAGCCTTTTAATAAAGTTGTCCGAAACGCTCGTTGAATCGAATGGGTTGTGCTGATACACCACAAAGTTGTACCCATCATATCGGTTCAGGCCGTCTTTGGTGCCAAACCACATAAACCCCCTGCTGTCCTGCAAAATGGAGAAAACAGCGTTTTGCGACAATCCATCATCAATGGTTAAATGCCTGAAATTAATCTCCTTTGCCGAAAGGGGAGGGGCAATCAAAAGCGCAAGCACAAAAAGGCAAATGGCAGAGAAAACGGCAAGCTTGCCTGCAATAATACCATCCCAAGCGCGTCGGGTGCGTTTACTTTTTCTAATACCGAAGTTTATTATCAATTGGTTGTCCGTGTTTTCAACTATAAGTCAAAACCTGATTGCAATGTATTATCTCCAAAAAAAACAATTCAGTTTTGACTACCTATCAAAGGTCAAATGTAAAGTTTTTTTGAAAGAGATGTCACTGATATTTTCATAACACCGATACTGTTTATAATAATTCGAGCAGAGGGCCTTGTTTGAATTACTTTTTTATTAGAACGTAGAAAATATCTGTATCCAATAGATTTACAAGGCGTTTAAAAACTGCTCTGCATGCCCTAAATGCGCTTGCTGTTTCGAAGCAGGCATTTTATCAAAACTTCTTATCAACATGCCCAGTCTTGGGTTTTGCAAAAAGAAATCACGATGCGTATGCATAAAGCGCCAGAAAAGGCCGTCCCATACCAATTGCCAGTCGCCTTTTTTAAAGTTGCTCATTTTCATAAGGTAATTGCTGCCACTGATATAAGGTTTGGTGGCCATGAGTCCTCCGTCGGCAAACTGGCTCATGCCATACACATTGGGAACCATCACCCAATCATAGGCATCGATAAAGAGCTCCATAAACCAACGATATACTTCATCGGGATCAAATTCGCACAAAAGCATAAAATTGCCCAAAACCATCAAGCGCTCAATATGGTGGCAATAACCTGTTTCCAAAACTTTGTGGATGGTGCTGTCAATGGGTGCTACACCTGTGGTGCCATTCCAGAACGAAGCAGGTATCTTGCGGGTGAAGCCCCAGTAATTGCGGGTGCGCTCTTCGGTCCCTTTTATTTCGTAAACAGCTCTTATAAATTCTCGCCAGCCTATTATTTGCCTGATAAAGCCTTCCAATGAATTCAATGGAATATCGTGCTTGCCGGCAAACTGCAGGGCCTCATCAACAACAAGGTCTGGTGTTAGTAAACCCACATTGAGCATGGGTGTTAACAGGCTGTGATGCAGTATGCTTTCCTCAGCAACAATGGCATCTTCATAAGCACCAAAGGCATAAAAGCGGCTTTCGAAAAAAGCTTGTAACCACCTTTTGCTTTCGGCATGCGTGCCAGGATAAGTAAAGTGTTCGTTTAATTTTCCGACATTATCAGGGAAAAATGTTTCAACATAGGCTATCGCTTCGGAATAAAAATCATTGGGTTTCGGGAACTCTATAAATGGCGGGGTTTTATCTTTTGGGTATTTCAAACGGTTCTCGTCATCGAAGGTCCATTTGCCTCCAAGGGGTTTTTGCTGCTTATCCAACAGCATTTTTCGCTTCAGGCGCTGATGTTTATAGAAATCTGTTTGAAACATCCTTTTTTTATTCGAGAAGTAAGCGGCATTTTCTTCCGTTGAGTTCAGAAATAAAGGTGAATGCCTTTTGTTTGCCTGCATATTGAATGCCTTACAGCTTGCCCCAATTCTTTGCTCAAGCCAGTAGTCCGTTGTGTCGATATACTCGAAAGCGTTGACGCCTGTGCTTTTAAGATGCGGAATAAGCTTTCTTATATCAGCCAATTCATTCAAGGTGTTGATATAAACAACTTGCTTGTTTTTTGACTGGAGATAGCTTTCATAAAATTTCATGCTTGCCCTGTGAAAAGCGATTTTCTGCTTGTGGAAATTGAGTTGCCTGAAAAATAAAAATTCCTCTATCAGATAAACGGTGTTGCATGCAGAGAGTAAGTCGTTATGCTCAAACAACTGATGGGGAAAGAGTATGGCTGTTTTATCCATTGTTTATGCTTTCATTGAGCAACTATCGCTTGCTGATTTTATTCATCGAAATGCTTTTTTGCCGGCTGCATTTAAAGCGGTTGATTTCCGGATTTCTTTTTCGGAAATGCTTTTTGCCAGCACCCTTGTGCACACGCTTCCGCCATAAGTTAAAGCTGCTGCGCTTCAGGTTTCTGCGCATAAAGGTGACAACATCGGCCTCAGAAAGACCAAATTGCAGGTAGATGGCTTCAAAAGGTGTCCGGTCTTCCCAAGCCATTTCAATAATTCTGTCCTGGTCCCTTTGCTCCAGTAAATTGCTGTTGTCTTTTTCTGCGTGGCTGCTCATATTAAAAGGAGTTGCAAAACGTTCGGGTACTTTAGATGGAGACAATGAAAATATAGGCATTGATGGCCAGGAAAAACAAAGCCGGTAACATGGCGGCCAGGCTATCTTTGATCCGTATCCTGACCAATACGCCCATCAACATCAACAGGGCCAAACCTCCGGACGAAACCAGCAAAATAGCTTGATTCAAAAACCCAACCATTAAACCTGTTGCACCCAGGATTTCCAGAACTGCAACAAGCTTTCCTGTTTTTTCAAGCCCGTATCGAATGAATTCTTTTTTCACATGGGGCGTGACAAAATAGGCAATTCCGTAAGCCAAAAAGGATAAACCCGAAACAACTACAAGGATATCCCTTAGGTCCATGTAGGGATCATGTTTGAAGATTCGGCCGCTATGTATAGGCAAAGCAACAGTAGAAATAAGGAAGGCAAGCGTTTATGCCATGGGTTTTTAACTTTGAAGTGAAAATACTGCGCGCTTAGCATAAGGAATGCCATTAAAAGAGCCGGAATCAATACCAGCGAAGGGTACCAGATGCCAGCTACCAACAGGGTTGCCAGGGATATTTTAGCCGAACCCACCATGGTGCGCGTTAAATCATTCAGACCATACTGTTTGAATTCTTTTACGATATTATCAAACCGGAATACCCAAACGACTACAATAGAGATTGCAACTACAAGTTGCGCAATTGTCATTAAGCTTATCATGTGCGTTGTTGTTTTTAATTATTTTATAAAACTTAAATGGGCTTTCTTAAATATACCAAATATGCCAAAGATAACAAATTGCAGCGCGCTTTTGTTTAGCACATTTGCAATTCGCTTCAAGCTTTTACCAGAATTATGATGCAAAAGACGCTTTTGCCTAATCCACAGGGCACATC
>CAYTUA010000118.1:0-3093 GCA_964440855.1 uncultured Lentimicrobiaceae bacterium | reverse complement strand
GAAGTGGACATGTCTGTTAATTCTATTGTTTCGCCCCCTTCAGGTTTTGTTTTTCCCAATCCTGAGTATCCCATCGTTGCTGAATTGTTCAACTACGGCAGTCAGCCGGCAAACAATTACACTGTTAGTTACTACATAAATGGACTTTTGCAGCAAAATCAGCAGGGAGCCCAAACTATACAGCCCGGTGAAGGCTTGATTTTTACTTTCGACCAGCCGGCAAACTTCAACACATTAGGAACCTATAACTTGCTTGTAGCGGTGAACATTCCTGGAGATGAATTTCCTGCAAACAATCAATTCTCAGCCGAGGTTACTGTTGTAAATGAAACAGACCCGTTGTTTTTTTCGGCTGGCAGCGCATGGAGGTACTGGGATGGTTCGGTTGACCCGGGGGCACTTTGGACCACTGACGGATATGACGATTCAAATTGGTTAGTTGGTGCCGGTCACATAGGTTTTGGTGATGGGGATGAATTAACCCTTTTAACGCCGGGGAATGCACGCTATTGTTTTAGGAAAAGCGTGATAATTGACAATATAGATGAATTGGAGGACGTTTATTTTCACCTTACTCATGATGACGGAGCTGTAATATTCATTAATGGCCAGGAAGTTTTTCGTACCGAATTGATGCCCCTGACCAACATCACGCATTCTACAACTGCACGTCAACGGATTAATAACGACATTGAAAACAGTTTTTTCACCTACAAAATCTCATCATCATCATTTGTTCAAGGAGAAAACCAGATCGCCATTTCTGTTCATAATGTAAGCACAAGCGATGCTGATTTGTCATTTGATTGTTTTATCACCCCAGCTTACACATATAGTCAGGACGGCCCATATGTGTTTTATCAGTCGGGTCAAATAATTGTATCTGAGGTTACGCCTGAAGGTTTAGTAACCAACACTTACAGTTCACTTGAAGGCGTTGAACTCACGTGTCATATCCCGCAAATGAACAAAAGCTTTTCCTTCACACTTAAACCTGAATTGCAAAATGAGCCGGCAGTTTACCCTCAAACCCCTTCCAGGTATTTTGTCATTTCAGATTTTGACAGCCATTTTGAAGGTTTTACAATGGCACTGTTAAATGAGGGTGTGATCGATGAAGATTTCAACTGGATTTACGGCGACGGCCATCTGATTATCAACGGGGATGTGTTTGACAGAGGGGAAAATACGTCGGAATCCTTATGGCTCATATATAAATTGGAAAGCGAATCTTTGGCTGCTGGAGGAAAAGTACATTTTATCATGGGTAACCATGAAATGTTTAATATGAAGGACGACTGGAGATATGTTGAGGTAAAGTATTTCAACAATGCACAACTAATGGGTAAAAGAATGGAAGAGTTGTATTCGGCTGATACAGAGATTGGCAGATGGTTGCGCACGAAAAACATCATTGAAAAACTTGGGGATTATCTGTTAGTTCATGGTGGAATCAGCCCACAGGTAGCTGCCATGAATGCAACGTTCGAGCAGTTGAACGAGTATGGCCGGCGGCAGATGAACAACCAAACTTGCACAGGGGATTGTGCCATAGCAACTGGCTCGAACGGATTATACTGGTACAGAGGAATGGCTGATGAAGAATTATCCCAGCAACAGGTTGATGAAATACTGGACGGATATGATGCATTTCGTATTATTATTGGGCATACCAAAGCAAATACAATTCGTGTGTTGTATCAGCAAAGGGTAGTGGCAATTGATATTTACCATGGCAATAATTATGCTAATGGCTTTATGGAAGCACTTCAGTTTGAAGAAGGTTGTTTCAATAGGTTTATAACCACTTCCAGTTCCAATACATACTTACAGATGGGCGAATGCGATGAGTTTACCGTGAAGTTGGACGAAAACACTTTGTCGTTATTGAAATTCTGGCCCAATCCGGCAAGTGATAAATTGTACGTATCACTTCCGGAGCTTTTACCGGTAAATCATACCTATAGCATTTTCAGCGCGCACGGACAGCTTGTCCAGCAAGGGATATTACAGCAAGGTGAAAGCAGCTTAGACTTAAGCCAACTTTCCAAAGGATTGTTTATTCTCCAACTTGAAGCTGATAGGCAACGAGTCCGGCATAAGCTAATACGAAAATAAGCTAATAGTGAAGTACAAGTTACGGGTGGTAGCAAGGTGGTTTGCTCGCTGATTGACAAGCCCCAAACCTTGGCTCACCTGAGCGTGAACGGAAAACACTTCGCGGAATAGATACTGAAAATTAATTGGTTAAGGTTGAGGCGCTTGATAGTTTCATTCTATTTTACCGGCTAAATCATACAAACAGCTACTTTAGCGGCTTGGATTACATTATTGTTGCTGACACCTAAACCATAATAATTGATGTTTGGTAGTTAATCAAACACTTTCGACCTCTGACTCAAGCAAGCTTCGCCAAGACAAATGTATTTGTTTGGGTTAAAATTCAACGGAAATTGATCGACCCACTTGGAGTTTGCTATAAAAAAATACATCAGGTATTTAGCCTTGTCTTTGCGGAAAACAGCTCTTTTGTTTTTCTACGGTCTGCGATTGTGAATAGGCAAAACCAAACTTGCTGATTGTGCTGTGGGTTTTCATAAAGAAGGACAACGAGCTTGCATAAGCAACATAGTGTAAATTCCCATCTTGAAAATAACTCCCACTTTCATCGTGCTTATTTTTCAAGCCCTAAAGATAAAAAACTTCCCTATCCAGCGAATTAGGGGGTTAAACCAGTGTTGCCCCACTGCCCAAACAGCTTTTTTAGTGGCGACAACCATTTCTCCTGGTCTGCGAGCTTCCTCGATTCGATGATGTCCCCTTTTATTACTGCAATCATGGCATGCTTCTTTATTAAAAATACAAATTTACAAAATATTGCTTAAAGAAGCAATAATCTAAAATATTGCCTAAATCAACAATAATTCAGAACATGGTCGAAATAAGCGATAATCAAAAATAGTGCAGATAGGTTAAAAAACTAAACCATCCACTTGGCAGGCCTGCCGGATCTTTGTGGCATTGCAAATTGACACAGTGGGTTTGGTTTTTTTTTGTTCGGGAATTTATTGGTAGGTGGCGGACGTTCGGGGC
>CAYTUA010000117.1:0-2564 GCA_964440855.1 uncultured Lentimicrobiaceae bacterium | reverse complement strand
AAATTCTTTTATTACCTGATCTATAAAATCATTTTCAGAAACCGAACGCGAAGCGGCCGGCTTTTTTTCTTTAGGTTCTTTAGGTTCTTTATCATTCTTATAATTCTTATATTGTTGTTGGCTGCTTGTTGGCTGCTTGTTGGCTGCTTGTTGGCTGCTTGTTGGCTGCTTGTTAGCTGTCTGTTGGCTATCTTGGTATGTATCATAATTACAGACTGTTAACCGTGTTGTTTTTCTCATGCCTTCGAGCTTGATCATTTCATCTTCTTGAAGTAATTTGAAAAAAGTACGCACTTTTTGCACCGTCCAGCGTGTTATCCCAAATTCTTCAACCCAGCTCTGTAAGCTCAATAATGATTGACCTCTTTCGCACTCATATAGCTTACCATGAATTAGAACCTTATTTGGCTCGTGATTCACTTTCATAAGGATAATACACCAGGCACGGAAATAGTTCTCATCCTGGAACACCCAGTGATCCCTTATTGACCTATATAGTTTTATCCAGCCCGACATTACACAATTTCTCCCAGTAGTTGAATAACTGCTTTTAGTGGCACAAGGTGCTCATCATTAGTGGGTGCCCTGTTAATAATTTTCTCATCTTTTACCACACCACCGTTGTTTTCGATTTCAGCTTTGTGACCGGAATAAATGTCTTGCATTACTCGGATGTTATGGTGAAGTCCGTCAATTCGCTGATGCAGTTTCTCTATCCGCCGATCAAGCGCAGCGATGTACTCATTTTGTTTGTTGGTGTTTACCACAACCGCATCCATGAAGTCCTTCAGCTTGTTATCCGCATCGGGCTTGCCCTTTTTCTTATACCCTTTCTTGGTCATCTCAAGCACCTTTTCAACATAGGGACCGACCTCCTGGCCACGGATAAGGACGCGATTCACGCCCTTGCCCATGCCTTCTATCACTCCGACCTTCCGCAACATCCATTGGATTTTCCGCGTGTCAGCAGTATTTTTTTTTGCCAGCATCTTAAGCTTATCGTGTGATACGGCTTCATTTCGCACCACTTCGTTAATGATTTCCGTGTACTTCTTTTCTGTTTGCATAATGTTTTAGGTTAGTTACTTGGAGGCATATAATACTCCGCGAATCGTTTACGTCCTTTCCGGATCATTCGAGTTTCAATGTTGTGGCCCTGCTGCCGTAGCTCAAATATCCTGGTACCTGATTGCCCGGCACCAAACCGGTACAGCATATCAAGCTGTGTTAGTTTTTCGCCTTTTTGCAAGGCTGCCAGGATCCGTCTACGCTGGCTCAGGTTGCTTTGTTCAAGTTCAAGTTGTTGCATTTTTTTGTACTTTTGTGGCTCAATAAAAAAAGCGGATGTGGATAAGGCTTTTACACAACCTCCCGTCTCTTACGAGGCACGGCATCCGCTTGTTTTTTCCATTTTTCAAAATCGCATTTCCGGGCTCTGTAATTTCCACCTGTGGTAGTTCTGATCAAAAAAGGAAGCTCACCCCTTTTTACCATCCGCTGGAATGTCCGGGAAGAGATCCCCAGGTCGCCGATCATTTCGCGTGAAGTGATCATTTGGGTGTTATTTGGTTCCCTTGCGATGTTTTGTTCAAGCTGCTGGATCCGCGTGAGTATCTCATGCTGATTTTCCAATATTTTTTCGAGCACTCCCATTTTCAATTGGTTCTATGTGAATAATAAGTTTGTTGACAAGTTGATTGAAATGCTTTTCGTGCATGTTGAAGGGCATAACCTCACCGCGTGGGAATGATTCCTTTTCGGGTGCAATTGGATAGAATTGGTAGGCATTGCCTTCGCGCTGTTTTTCGATTCGATCAAGCCGGTACCTGGTGCCGGTTGAAACAACTTTGATGATCTGTCCTTTTATCATTACCGTTTTTCGTTAATTATTCAGTTTTGCCAGATGCCTTCGGGTGAGCGATGCCAAACCTTTGATGGATCGACTTTCTTATATACGGTGGTTCGCTTTCGCTTGTATTCCTTTTCTTTCTGCTGAGCATATTTGTAGCCGATCCAGGCACACACAACTGAAAACACGCTGATGGTGATAGCCAATAGCATTATGCCAATTGCTGTTTTCATAAGCTAAGTTTTGGTTGGTTGCTTTCGATCTGAATCAGCTGGTCATCAACAAGTTTTTCGTAATGCTTAGCGATTTTCAAATCATCAATTTTACGGCTTCTGAAATATGCTTTTTGGTGCCGCCTCATTCGTTTCACTGCTTCATAAAATGTCATAAGTTGTCTGCATTAAAAGTTCGTGAATATGGATTGTTGGTTTTTTGCTTTTTTTTGATTTCGTTGTCGATTACCAAATAGCATATTCCTGAGATCAGGAAAATAACAAACTGATGATGTGCACCTACCAGAACACCGGCAAGGCTTACGATCATCAGGATGATGAAAATGAATCTGAATGTTTTCATTGTTGGAATGGTTTTAGGGTAAGTGCAGTGTGGTAATCGGATGCTGCTTCCCGGATTGGTTATGCTGTTAGTTGGCTGATCTCTCTTTCTGGAAGCATGTTGTTTCCTTTTACCGCATCAATTAGTTTGTTGTATGAGT
>CAYTUA010000116.1:0-5100 GCA_964440855.1 uncultured Lentimicrobiaceae bacterium | reverse complement strand
AATGATTTGGCGGTTCCATTCAGAAGTTAAGAAACCAAATGAATAGCTTTTGATGCAAACCATATTGCATTTACGGTAAGCTATTCTTTTTCGAACCATTAAGAAGCTATAAGCAAGTAGAAATAATAACAATAAACCTATCTTTGTGCCCAATATTGTTGTACAACATACTACTGTTATGAACTACTTGAACGCATATTGGAATGAGCTCAACAGCCTGACAATTGAAATGGCTCCCTATCTGCTGTTCGGTTTTTTATTTGCAGGTCTCTTAAAGGTGTATTTCCCCAAAAAGTTGCTGCTGAAATATATGGGCAAAAGCAATGCTGCTTCCGCCTTCAATGCCAGCTTGCTGGGCGTGCCCATGCCGCTGTGTTCATGTGGTGTGCTGCCAACAGGCATCTCGCTATACAGAAATGGAGCTTCGCGGGGTTCAACAAATTCATTTCTGATCTCAACTCCCCAAACAGGTGTCGATTCTATATTGGTTACTTATTCAATGCTTGGACCCGCATTTGCAGTTATCAGGCCTATCGTTGCCCTTATTACTGGTTTTGTTGGCGGTGTGCTTACGAATCTTGGCTTTAAAAATGAAAAACATAGTCATTCAGCTGTTGAAGATGATGAAAAAACGCCGCGCACTTTGAAATATATGCTGCAATATGCCTTTGTTGACTTTTTGCAGGATATCAGCAAATGGCTTATAATAGGTTTGTTAATAGCTGCCCTGATTGCCGTTTTATTACCTGACGATTTTTTTACCAACTATGTTACCAATGATTTCATGGGTATGATCGTCATTCTCATTGTTACAATTCCCATCTATGCTTGTGCTACGGCATCGGTTCCCATTGCTGCCGTTTTGATGATGAAAGGCTTATCGCCAGGCGCTGCCCTGGTATTCCTTATGGCCGGCCCTGCTACCAACTCAGCATCATTCACGGTTTTGATAAAAACACTGGGTAAAAAAGCAACACTCATCTATACATTGACCATCATTGTTGGAGCACTGGTTTTTGGCTCCCTGATGAACCTGCTTCCAAGGAATTGGTTCCTGCTCAGTCAATCGCAACTCCATGGCCACGAACATGGCCACCTCATTCCTTATTGGTTGGGCGTGGTATCGGCCATATTGTTGGTACTTTTACTTATAAATGGATATTATCAGAAATTTAGAAAAAAACCTATAAATATGATGAACAATAAAAGTAACAAAGCAGATTATTTAACTCTGCAATTGGGTGGAATGGACTGTAACCACTGTGTCCACAGCGTGGAAACCAATATTGGCAAACTCGAAAATGTGCAAGAAGCCAAAGCAGAACTTCAGGGACAAAAGCTTTACATCAAAGGCAACGACATTGATTTGACAAAGGTTAAAGAAACCATTGAGTCCCTTGGTTACGAATTTCATGAATAAAAAACGAATCAAGCTACATATTATGTATAGATCCTGTCTGCTTACTTTTATTGCCTTTTTTATATTTCAGGTGCAGTATGCCCAATCTTTTTATGGTCGTTTTCAAACAGCAGATGACCAATATACTATGGTGATGCACCTGATTAAAACAAATACGCGCTTGAATGCTATAATGTACCAATTTGATGAAGAAGGGATTATGCGTTTTGACCTGGCAGGGCAAATGGACGGCGAAAATAGGTTTTCGTTGCGCACTTATGATGATGGCCATCAGTTTGCAGGTGAATTTAATGGCAAAAAAATGTGGCTGTCAAGTTCCGTTGATGATCAGTTAACATACAGCTTTTCCGAGGCACTCCCCCACCCTGGTTTGCAACTTGGATATTATCACGGCAAGGCTACGCAGCGCTTGGTGGATGCTGACCCATTATCGCCCAAAGCAAGCATTGAAACAAGCCTATTGTGGCCAAAAAACACTAACGAAAATAATTTAATTCGTTCATTAATAGATTTGTATGGCATCAGAATTCCGGAATCTACGCCAGCTGACAGTATTATTCCAGTAGAACAAAAACGATTTTTTGAACAATACATCCGGATGAACAGCGATTTGGCAGAACAATCCGCTTCGCTTAACTGGGAACGTTCACAACAAGTGCAGGTGCTGTTGAATGACAATGGTATGCTGTGTCTGGAAATGGCCAGCTATGCCTTTACCGGCGGTGCGCATGGTATGGCCAATTTGCGCTACCTTGTTTATGATTTAAAACAGGATAAACCTGTAACAATAAGCGATTTATTTGATTCAACCTCTTTAGAACAACTATCACTACTGCTTACCGCTAAAGTACGCGAAAGATATGCCATTCCAGCATATCAGGCCTTAACAGAGGCTGGCTTGTTTACAGATACCATCATAGCGCATGATAATTTCTATCTAAATCCAATGGGCATTGGTTTCTACTACAATAATTATGATATCGCCCCTTACGCCATGGGGCATTCAAATATTTTTCTGACATTTGAGGAATTAAAGGAACTGATTGCTCCCTCATCCTCAGCATATCTGTTTTTTGAAGAAATCAAATCTAAAAAAATGCGGTGAAGTAATTTCTAATGAATTAAAAGCATATGCAAGTAGTCTATAGCGTTTTGGTTATTCTTGGGGCATTGGCCGTTTTTCTTTTCGGCATGAAGCTGATGAGCGAGTCGTTGCAGAAACTAGCCGGCCACAAAATGCGCAATTACTTATCTGCCATCACCGCCAATCCATGGAGGGGCATGGCTACAGGGTTTATTGTAACTGCTATTTTGCAATCTTCCTCTGCCTCCACCGTTATGCTGATTGGTTTTGTTAATGCTGGATTAATCACTGTGCTCGAATCTGTTGGACTCATTATTGGAGCCAATATTGGAACCACAATTACAGCCTGGCTGATTACATTTTTTGGTTTTAGTTTTGATATTAAGCTCATCCTACTGCCCCTGATTGCTTTATCAATACCCTTTTATCTAACATCCAATTCTACGAATAAAAGCATCGCGGAATTCATCATGGGATTCTCCATCATGTTTTTTGGCCTGCAATTTTTGCGCGAAGCACTTCCCAGTATCGATCCGGATTCAGGCATTATTCAATTTCTGAGCGAAAAGGCAGATCAAGGCCTGGGTTCACTGCTTCTAATTGCCTTTGCGGGTTTTGCAATTACCCTGGTTATTCAATCCTCAACAGCTTCCACGGTGCTTACAATGGTGCTTTACAGCGACGGTTTTATAGGTTTTGAAGCAGCCGGTGCCATGATTATTGGCCAAAATATCGGAACCACCATCACTGCCAATATTGCCGCGCTTGTAGGCAACCGGGCATCAAAGCGGGCTGCATTTATACATTTATTATTCAATCTGATTGGCGCACTATTATTTATACCATTTTTTCAGGCTTTTATTCATGCCATCGATCATTCAATAAATTTTTTGCTCAGCATAGATTTACTGAATGAACAATTGGTAAATCCTATAAAAATCAGCATCTTTCATTCAGGCTTTAATATAATCACCACCATCATCCTGATTTGGTTTATTAAATACCTCGTAAAGCTGTCAGTTTGGGCAATCCCTATAAAAGCCTTGGAGGAACAGGACCATAGGCTAACATATCATGATAGTTTAATCGTTTCGATTTCTGAGTTATCAATCGGTCATGTTTCCAAAGAACTAGATGAAATGGCATGCCAAACAAGAAGTATGTTTGCCATGATACCAAGCTTGCTTTTAGAAAAAGACGTTGAAAGCTATGAGATCATGTACCATGATTTGAAACGCAGGGAGGAGAAAGTGGATAAGCTTGAAGCTGAAATCATGAATTACCTGACGAAAATTTCCGAAAACAAGCTAAGTATGGAAGGCTCGCGGCTGGTGCATGCCATGCTTACCATTGTAAACAACCTGGAAAGTATTGCCGATGTTTGTTTTAAGATGTCGCGGGTAATTGACAATAAGAACAAGCAAAAAGCCTGGTTTACCCAAGACCAGCGCGACAGACTCTTTGAAATGTTTGAACTGGTTGAACAGGGCCTGACTCAGATGCTGGAAAACATCCGGAAATTTGATAAAGAAAAGCTAATACTTGCTGAAGAAATTGAATTTCAGATTAATGAGAAACGTCGTGGTTTCATTGATAAACATTTGAGCGACCTCAAAGACTCAAAATATCACATCAATTCAGGCAATTTCTACCAGCAGCTTATTGTTTACAGCGAAAAAATTGGAGATCATGCTATCAATGTGAGTGAAGCACTGAACAAGAGCAGCCACACATTCAAATCGCATCAGGAGAAATAGGTTTACTTTTTATTACTGCTATAATGGCTGGTTGGCACCTATTTCATGACAATCCAAATGTCTTGTGGAATGACCTTGCTTTTACCTGGTGAGGGTTCAATATGTTCAAGCACCTTCATATTGGTGAATAGTTTGATCATAAATGTTTTAGGCTGAAAAGCTGAATAAGTGCGGTGCCCTTCCTTTACATTCCCCCTGACAATCAGTTTCCCTTCATCGAATCTTTTCCGCTCATCTGAACCGAGCTTAACCTTGAAATTGTTCCCTTGTGTTGTCAAGAACATGATTCCACCGGGTTTAAGAATTCGGTATAATTCACTAAACCATTTGTGGTGCATCAATTCTGATAAGTGCGTAAAAATGGAAATCCCATAAATAATATCGAAATATTCATCTTTGTATGTGAGCTTTGCCTCAAGTGTGTTCTGGTTGAACGATACCCCTTGGATATTCTGCTTGCACCAATCTATTGTTTTAGCGTTGTAATCTGTACCAGAGAAACTGCACCCGTTATTAATAACATCCGGCAAATGCCTTATGATCCTGCCCGGACCACAACCCCAATCCAATATCCGTATATTCTGCAACAATACATGCTTCTTAAAGTGGTCCCTTAACCAAATGGCGGTTTCCCGGCTGTCATCATAGTATTTTTTATAGTCTAATTGAAACGATTCATACATCAAATAATCGGGGGGAAGAACCAAGCCTGGGTTCAATTTCATAAATCCCATATTCTTCTTATGGTTCAATGCTTTTAGAATGATATACCTAATGTAGTCTGATACCATAAGTAGCCCACTGATTCTTAAGTATTTATTGACATAATATTTTTTCAT
>CAYTUA010000115.1:0-4886 GCA_964440855.1 uncultured Lentimicrobiaceae bacterium | reverse complement strand
CCAGCAGGTGGATGTGAAGAAAGAATATCCTGTTGCTGCCGGTGGCTACTATGCCGTGGTGGTGGGGGGCAAGCACAAAACCAAGGTTTATCCGGCCGAAAAGCTGATTCAAAGCTGTCGTTTGCTCCAAAAACCCCTGCTGCTGCTGGGCGGCCCCGAAGATGCCCAACGCGCCCAGGAAGTAAAGCAAGCACTGCCCGAAAAAGTGCTGAACCTATGCGGGAAGCTCAGTTTGCACCAATCGGCATCAATTATCCAACAAGCAGATGCGGTACTGACCAACGACACCGGCCTGATGCATATAGCTGCGGCCTTGCACAAACCCATTGTTTCGGTATGGGGCAATACGGTACCCGAACTGGGCATGTACCCTTATATGCCGACGCGTAAAAACCTGTCAAAGATTATCGAAATCAAAGGCTTATCATGCCGACCATGCAGTAAAATCGGCTTTGAAAAATGCCCGAAAGGCCACTTCAAATGTATGATGGATATTGATGCTGTGGAGGTAGCCCGCGAAATGAATGGGTTTTGATTGGTCGTTGGTAAACCATTCAAAAATGCAATTAAAAGCCAATGACTTTGATATTTTTGGATACCCACTCCAAAAAAACCTAAAAAAATTAATTGAAACCCTTACCCGATTGCCACAAAAGGATTACTCACTTTTTCGCTGCCAATGGTGGTTTCGGGGCCATGGCCGGGATAAACGATGGTTTCCTCGGGCAGTACAAATAATTTGCCCCAAATACTGTTCTTCAGCACATCGTAATCGCCACCAGGCAGGTCGGTACGGCCTATGCTTTGGTAAAAGAGCACATCTCCGGCAACAACAAAATTATTTTCCCGGTTGTAGAAACAAAGGCTGCCCAGGGCATGTCCGGGCGTTTCGAGCACTGCAAGTTTTTGATTGCCAAAAGCAAGCTCTTGCCCTTCTGTAAGCAAGATCGTTGGCGGTACCACTTTGTTGAGGTGCAAACCGAAATTGGCTGCATAATCTTTGGCGTTGTGCAGGTACATGAGCCCGTCGGCATGGCCCGAAAGCTCAATATCGTAAGTTTCGGCAACAAAAGCGTTGCCCAGCACATGATCAATGTGGGCATGGGTGCTAAGCAACATCGTCGGTTTAAGGCCTTTCAACGCGATAAAATTTTTCAATTCCTCTTCCTCTTCTGATTCGGCACAGGCTGCATCAATAATTACACACTCGCCTGTTTCGTCGTAAAGCAAATAGGTGTTGACCTGAAAGGAGTTGAAAATAAATTTTTTAACTTGTAGCATATGAATTGTTTCGTTCGTTTAGTTCAGAAAAAATGAATCATTTCTGCAAAAATACCATTTTCCGGCAGAAGGCGTTAAACAATCACTGAAGTAAAATGTATTAATTTAGCCCCAAAGATTCAGCGTCAAAACTGCATACTTTGTAGTCATTTTTTAGGAACCACATAAACTGACAAATGTTATACAAATCCCTGTATAAAGCTGTATTGCCCTTAGTATTGCTGCTGATGGCAGCGATGCCGCTGCAAATGTGGGGGCAGTTTTATCATGGGTCCAATATGACTTTTGGCAAAAACAGGGTGCAGTACAACGATATGCTCTGGACCTATTACCGTTTTGATGATTTTGACACCTATTTTTACCTGAACGGCAAAGAACTGGCCTTGTATGCCGCCTGGTATGCCGAAAAGCAATTGCCCGAGATTGAGCGCAGACTGGAAACGGTGCTGAACGAACGGATTAAGTTTATTGTATTCAATAGCCTGAGCGATCTGAAGCAGAGCAATATCGGGCTTGCTTCAGAACAGCAGTACAATACCGGCGGGGTAACCCATATTATTGGCACCAAAGTGGTGCTGTATGATGCCGGCAATTACCTGGATTTTGAAAAGCAAATTAGGGCCGGGCTGGCTGATATACTGCTCAAGCAGGTGATGTTTGGTGGCAGCATCGGCTCGCAAATACGCAATACCGCCCTCTTTACCCTGCCCGATTGGTATGAAAACGGCCTGCTTTCCTATCTTTCGGAAGATTGGAATACCACTTTGGACAACCGCTTGCGCGACGGTATCACAACAGGAAGGTATAGAAAACTGAACCGCCTCACCAGCGATGATGCCGTGATTGCAGGTCATGCCTTTTGGCGCTTTATTGAGGAAAAATATGGCCCTTCGGCAGTACCCAATATTGTGCATATGACCCAACTAACCCGCAATGTGCAAAATGGTTTTATGTATGTTACAGGATTGCGCTTCAAAAAGTTAATTGAAGAATGGTATGACCATTACAGCGCACAATACCGTGAAATCAGCCCGCGGATGCCTTCTGAAAAATACCCCTTCAAATACCGCGAATACCGCACTTATGAGCGGCCTGCCTTCAGCCCCGACGAAAACCACCTGGCCTATGCCACCAACGAAGAAGGCAAGGTGCGACTGTGGTTGCACGATTTGCAAAGTGGAAAGCGAAAAAGACTCTTTAGCAGCGGTTATAGCTCTGACGAAAAAACGGACTATTCCTATCCACTGATGAGCTGGCACCCCAGTGGTGAAATCCTGGCATTTCTGGTTGAAGACAAAGGTCGAATCTGGCTCAACTTCTACAACCTAAACGACCAAACAACGCAAAAGCGGCATTTGATCGATTTCCAGAAAGTAACCCATATTGCCTATTCCGGAAATGGCCAGCAAATGGCTTTTTCGGCTGTTAAACAAGGTAAACCAAGCATTTACGTTTTCGATATCGCCTCCAATACCCCCATACAAATTACAAACGATTTTTATACCGACCTCTATCCCACTTTTATCAATGGCAACAGGCAAATCGTATTCAGTTCAAACAGGCCCGGCGATACCTTGCAGCCACAGGAATACCCGGAGGAACAACCCGCGAATTTTGATTTGTTTGTCTATGATTTCCGCAACCGCAATCCTGTTCTGCGACGCATCAGCAACACACAGCATGCCAGCGAAATAAAGGCAAAACCCTATGCCCCAGGCATGATCACCTACCTGAGTGATGCCAATGGCTATTACAACCTCTACACAGCCCGTTTCGACAGTGCTATCAGCCACGTTGACACCACAGTCCACTACCGCTATTTTGTGCGCTCGGCGGCCCTTACCGATTTCACTTCAAACATCATCGATTATGACAAAATGCCCTACAACGATGATTTTGCGCTTGTGATGTTCGAAAACAACCGCCAGCAATTGTACAAACTCGATGAAACGGAATTGCTTCATGCACCTGCTTCAAGCCTGCAAGCCTCCGCATTCATGGCAAAATTGCGTGATGCCAATCCTGAAACAGGCAATATGGTGGACGATAAATCAAACGGCAGGCAAGCAAGAAAGCGTTTCAGGATGGTCTATAGCGACGAAGCTGTGCCACCACTCGATAGCGGTCCCACCCGCAGACAAGGTGCCTTTGTGATAGATGGGCAACAAAGGCGGCCAACAGTCGATATGCTCGATGATATGCGCGATGGGCGCTATGAAAGGCGCGAACCAAAACGGCGCAATTATTTTGTTGAATACTTCTATGACGAATTGGTGACACAGGTTGATTTTACCTATATCAATTATAATTACCAGCCTTTTTCAGGAGGGGGGTCGCCCATTTACCTCAACCCCGGTTTCAATGTGTTTTTGGGTGTGAACCTCACCGACCTGATGGAGGATTATCGAATTAGTGGGGGCGTAAGGTTAAATACCAACCTGACCAACAATGAGTATATTGTTAGCTTTAGTAACCTCAGGAGCCGTTTGGACAAACACATCATACTGCACCGCCAAAGTGTGGACGATGTAACAGAGTTTTCGCTCAGGCGAACACATTCGCATGCTGCCTATTACATGGTGCAATGGCCATTTAGCGAAATATTGGCCTTACGGGGAACAGCCATTTTCCGCAACGATATGCAGGTGTTTCTGGCCACCGACCAAACCAACCTCCTAAGGCAAAATGAATACGAAAACTGGGGGGGCTTGCGTGGCGAACTCGTGCTCGACAATTCGCGCAGCCTTGGAATGAACCTATACACCGGAATGCGGGCCAAGGTTTTCGGTGAATATTACCAGCTGATTGCTTCTGCTTCACGCAACCTGATCGTACTTGGATTTGATGTGCGCCATTATCAGCGTGTCCACCGCAATTTTATTTGGGCCAACCGCCTGGCAGGCAGCACCTCATTTGGCAACAATAAGCTCATCTACTATATGGGTGGGGTTGACAACTGGCTTATTCCGCGCTTTACCCGCGATACCCCCATCGACTTCAACCAAAACTATGCCTATCAAACCCTCGCCACCAATATGCGGGGCTTTGAGCAAAACATCCGCAATGGCAATAATTTTGTGGTGCTCAACAGCGAATTGCGTTTCCCGGTATTCAGCTATCTTTTGCAACGGCCAATCAATTCTGATTTTATCCGAAATTTCCAATTGGTTGCTTTTGGCGATTTGGGAACTGCGTGGACAGGATGGAATCCTTATAACCCGTCCAATTCGCTTTATACTTCCTACGTGGAATCGGGCCCGCTGAACATTTCGGTCGAAATACAAAAGGACCCGCTTGTTGGCGGCCTGGGCTTTGGTGCCCGCACCACCTTGTTGGGCTATTTTGTGCGGGGCGACGTGGCCTGGGGCATAGAGGACGGAGCAGTAACCAAGCCTATTTTTTACATCTCGCTAAGTTTGGATTTTTAAATAATTGCCTTATGACCATCACTACATTTATAATCCTTTTGCTGATTGGCCTGGTAGCAGGCATTTTCAGTGGAATGATTGGTATTGGCGGTGCCATTATCATCATACCAGCCTTAATTTTTATCTTGCATATGGACCAGCATACTGCTCAGGGGACGAGCCTGGCCATTATGTTGC
>CAYTUA010000114.1:0-5490 GCA_964440855.1 uncultured Lentimicrobiaceae bacterium | reverse complement strand
TTGATCCTTCGCCCATCGTTTCGGAAAACAAAAACTCAGTATGGTTGTATCTGAATGAAGGCACAGCCGAACAGCCGGTTTTTCGTCTTCATACCAGGAATTTCCTCCAAGATCAGATGATTGATCTCGGTGCCGGGGCCTATCCCATCCTGCATGATGTAAACCAAAATGGCTTAATGGATTTGGTGGTGGGAAATTTTGGTTATTATAAGTATTCATGGTATGATTTCGGTATGCTCAAATCAAGGTATTTGGGGCAAATAGCTTATTTTGAAAATATTGGGGAACCTGGCTTGCCTGCTTTTCAGTTGATGAATGCCGATTTGGCAGGGCTTTCATCATTGGGTTTGCGGGGACTTGTTCCGGCCATGGCCGATTTAACCGGAAACGGTCTGCCCGACATACTTGTCGGAAATGAAAATGGCAGTTTGATTTTTGTAGAGCAAACATCAGCCGGCAACTGGGCCTTAAGCGATCAGGCTTTTGCCGGCATTCAGGTTGGTGCCTATAGCGCGCCGCAGCTTTTTGATGTGGATGGCGATGCAGTTGTTGACCTGGTGATTGGAAAAAAAGAAGGGACCTTGTCCTTCTATAGGGGCATTGAAAATGATGGACAGATCAGTTTTCAGTTTGTTACGGATGAAATGGGTGGAGTAAATGTTACAGATTTGAATATTTCCTATGATGGGTATAGCACACCCAATTTTTTCCATACACCCGAGAATGAATTGCTTTTGGCAGTAGGCTCCGAGCAGGGAAAGATATTTTTGTTTGATCAGATTGGTGGAAATCTCCCCGATGGCCCCTTCCGCGAAATTGACCAACTGGCTGCCCTGTTGGACACCAATTTGCAAAGCTTTGATGTTGGCATGCGTTCTTCGGTCTTCCTTACAGATATGCTTGGCAATGGATCAATGACCATGCTTACAGGCAATTATGGAGGAGGCTTGCAGCTATTTAATGGAAATGCCAACGTAAACCCCGGCCTGATTGGGCTTCGTACCGCCCTTGATTTTAAACTCTTTCCCAACCCGGCAACAGATAAGGTCAGGTTGGTTTTTGAGCAGTCCTTGCCGCATGTGTTAAAACTACGCATCTATAGCAGCACAGGGCAATTGGTCATGGAAACCCTTGTTTTGGTACAAAACGGTTATGTAGATTTGAACCTCGGAAGTCTTCAAAAAGGTATTTATGTTATTGAGCTTACTCACGATCACCTAAAGACTTTACGCAAGCTAGTCCTTATATAAACTTGCGGCCGCTTTACCAGGCCGACGAATCGCAATTTTAGGGAATGCCTTAAAAAAGACATTTGTCATTGGCTTTTCCAGCCGGCTTGAAACCACTTCTATTATGCCACATCGGCATTAAATACATGTCGTTTAGAGCCAACGACTTGTTTTAGAGGTAAGCCATGTGCTATGTTTCATATCAAATAGTCAAGGTCGTAAAAGGGATGCATTTTTTTTAATCAAAATATGATTGTAACTTTATGGTCACCAAACGGCCATGCCTGATAAGAATATGTTTGATTTTTGGCCAGCAGGTTTCTGATGGATAAAGAAGTTATACCAACAGGGAAATAGTCAGTTAAAGTGTTTAGCAACAGATAGAACCAAAACCAATTGAAATGACTATGCTAACAAAACAAGTACAGCACACTGTGCTCCTTTCTTCAATGGTGTTGTTGTACACTGTCATGGCTTTTTGGCTTGCAGGCCTGCGCGAAGACTATTTTGAAGATAGAATCAGGCAAGACTTGGTTGCCGAACTCGAGGATTTTGCTTCCGCAATTAAAAGGAATACGATTATTCAATGGGGAAATGCAGGCTATGACACAAGCTTGCCTGTTTATAATCGATTGAATCGCCAGCTATCAAATTATCAGAAACTTACACTTGAAAGAGGCTATTTTGGGCTTGTAAAAAAGGGAGACAACTTTCATGTGGCTATTGGCGCCAATCCGCATTCCAAGTTAAAAGCAGGAGATATATTCCAGTTGGAAAGCCATGCAATGGATAAAGTTTTCAATCAGCAAAAGCCGCTGGTCATGGGGCCTGTAGCCGGCAAAAACCCACAAACAATAATAACTTTGTTGCCCTATGTCAATACCTGGAATGGCGAAACCCTGATGTTGATTGGGATGGAGCAGCAGTCTGATACCATCCGCAAAGCCAGCAGACAAGCACGGCAGGAAGTATTGCTGATATTTCTGGTATTTGGTGTGCTGTTGTTGGGTGGCCATTTGGCAATTACCTACCGCAACCAATCAACGCAAAAGATACAGGGACGCCTGAGGCACCTGGAAACGGTCATTGTTTTTTTAACGGGACTGTTGGCAACTTTTGTGATTTGGCATATTGTAAGTGTGCTTAATAGCAGAGAACAAAAGCAATTTTTTCAGCAGCAAGCAGATATGCATGCTACTGCACTGCAGAAATCATTGTATGGCCTGCGCGATAACGTTAAAACCCTGTCGGGTTTCTTTACCTACAGCGATTTTGTTGACCCATATGAATGGGATCAGTTTGCAGGTCTGTTTGACGAAACAAGTTTTCAATATACCTATGGTTTTGCCCCGTTGTTGCATGCCAATGCCACATCACCAAACCCTTATGGTGACTACAACGCAGAACAAGCCAACAAATGCAGTAAATCAACTTCTGGTCTGTATGGCTTAGACGTGGGCTATCATTTGCCGGTACGATACCTTAGTCAAAATAGGCTGGTTGACCAGGTTTTTCCATCTGACCTGTGTTATTTAGATGCCATTCATCAGGCCATGGCTGGAAATATTGCTGATAAGGAAGTTTTTGGTACAACAAATTTGGGCTTTCATGGAGCAGATACAACAGGGCAATTGGTCCTGGTATTGGCTCCGGCCTTTCAAAAAGAAGAAGCAGCGGATCAATCAGGGCAGCAAATACCTGTTGGCTTCTCATTTGGTCTGGTGGATATGCAGCACAACCTGGATGCTATTGCTTCATTATCAGACATGCACCCTGGGTTAGCCATTGGACTGGTGGATGCGGCAACAGGCAACAGGCTTATAGCCAGCTTCCCCAAAGGACATCAGCACGAGAGCTTTGATTGTTATGGGGAGCATTTTTCTGCTAACTCTGCTTACCATCATATCCGTCCACTTTTTCTATGGGGAAATGCTTATGGTATTGTTACCCATAGCATTGACAAGCATGAATCAGTTCATGGCCAGATTAATCGCTGGCTTGTTGGCATTGGTGGCATTGTAGCAACCCTGCTGCTGACCATCATGGTTTGGTTTTTGCGAAACCGCTGGGCCAGACTTTCAGGCTTGATAAAACGCAGAACGGCCGACCTGAACCAACGCTTAAAAGAGATGGACTGCCTGCTACTGATCAATCAGGAAATGCAAAAGGAATTAAGTTCCGCTTCATTGGGTAAAGCTATTGTAGAATTGCTTGCAGGGACAATAATTGATGATGGAATCATACAACTTGAGATGGAAGGAGAAACCTTTGTTTCGGACACTCTATCAAGCTCTTATATCCACAGCACGGATACTGTCATCATGTTAATGGGTAAAAAAGCCGGTAATATAGGCCTGTTCAAAACTGTTGACAATTTCAAACAGGAGGAAAAGCAATTGTTGCAACAGGTGGCATTGTCATTGGGTCGTTGGCTCGACCGCCACCACATGGAGGTGGCCCTGCGCAAAAGCGAGGAACAGTTCAGGCAGCTGGTCGAAAATGCTTTCGATGCCATCTACCTGATGGAGGACAGGCACTACAGCTATGTCAACAGCCGATTTGTTGAGATGACAGGCTATAGCGAGGCAGAACTCTATGACAAGGATTTTCGCTTTGATGCCCTTTTGACTGCCAGGAGCAGACTTGTGGCCGAACAACGCTACAGGGCCCGCCAAAATGGAGAAGTGGTGCCTGCCCAGTATGAAACCCAGATACAATCAAAAACCGGTGAGGTGCATGATGTGGAGGTGAGCACGGTATCCATTGGCACAGCTGATAAGGTGCTCGTTATGGGGATAATACGCAATATTACCGAAAGGAAGCAAGCCCAGACTATTCTCAAACGCAATGAGCACGAATTGCAGCTGAAGAACGAAGAATTACAATCGCTAAATGAAGAGCTGACCGAAACCAACGAAAGAATGCGGTTGATGAATGTACAGCTCAAAAAAGCCAAGGAAATGGCCGAAGCCGGCGATAAACTGAAAACAGCCTTTTTAAACAATATTTCGCATGAAGTGCGCACCCCCCTCAATGGTATTCTTGGTGCCACAGCCCTGATTGCCGACCCCGGTGCATCACAGGACGACCGGAACGATATGATGGAGATTATCAGCATAAGTACCCAACGCCTGTTGCGTACCATCACACAGTATATGGACATTTCGCTGCTTTCATCCAACAACATGGCCATTTACCCCGGTCAGCACCGATTGGAGAATTTATTGATGCCTTTTCTGGAAGAATATGCAAAAGCCTGCGAAATGAAGGAGCTGGCTTTTGAAATTGAACTACCCGAAAAGCATGCCACCTATGTGGTAGAAACAGATAAAAGCCTTGTTGAAAAGGTGTTGCATCATTTGTTGGAGAATGCTGTGAAGTTTACCAAAACCGGTTATGTGCGCTTCGGTTATACATTTCAGGAAGGTGAATTCAGGTTTTTTGTTGCCGACACCGGCATAGGAATTGACCCTGCCGTGCATGATAAAATTTTCACAGAATTTACGCAAGAAGACAGCAGCAATTTACGCCGCTACGAAGGCAGTGGTCTTGGCCTGGCCATTTGCAAGCACTCATTGGAATTGTTGCAGGGCAGGATATGGTTTGAAACGGTAAAAGGGAAGGGGACGGTGTTTTGGTTTACCATTCCGGCAAGCAGTCAGCCTGTAGCAGCCAAACCACCTGAAAAAGTTGTTGAAAGGGAAACAGCAGCTGTACCCAAGTTGATTTTGTATGCCGAGGACGAAGATTCAAATTTTCAGGTATTGAATATGCTGCTGCGGAAAAAAACCAACGCCCATATCATCAGGGCCGAAGATGGGCAAAAGGCTGTTGACCTGTGCCAAACCAATCCCGACATCGACCTGGTGCTGATGGATATAAAAATGCCCATTATGGATGGTTACGAGGCCACCCGCCTGATTAAAGCCATGCGGCCGGAGCTGCCCATTGTGGCCATTACAGCCTATGGACTGAGCGGCGACGAAAACAAAGCCCTGCGCGCCGGCTGCAACGATTATATCGCCAAACCAGTCGGAAAGGACGATATGCTGAAAATGGTGGCGAAGTATGGGGTTGAGTTGAAGAAGTAGTCTTTTATTGAATAGTCTTGAGTCAGATTTTTTTTGTGAGTCAGTGATTCTGTTTGTTTGAGGGTCTATATTTTGTGAGTCAGTGATTCTGTGAGTCAGTGATTCTGTTTGTTTGAGGGTATATATTTTGTGAGTCAGTGATTCTGTGAGTCAGTGATTCAGTGTGTTTG
>CAYTUA010000113.1:0-4792 GCA_964440855.1 uncultured Lentimicrobiaceae bacterium | reverse complement strand
GCCATCGGTTCGGGGGCCAATGTGTTGGGGTCGCCACAAATTATGTACAGCAACTTTGTCCACAACACCACCGACAACAGCAACCGCCCGCAAATCAATCTAGGGCCTGGGGCTGTTGACACACTCTATATCGTTGGCAACTACATCGAAGGCATACATGACAATGCAGGGGGCATCGGCATCAGCAACCTGGTGGGGGCCGGCAACACCAAGGCTGCAATCCGCGACAATTATATTGTGAACAACCGCTACGGTTATGCTCAAATTGGCAACAACATCAGCTCGGTTATTGCAGACAATATCATACAAGACAACAACATACAAAACCAGCCCATGATAGGGGGCAGCGGACTGAACTTTCAGGCTGCCGGAAGCGGCAATACCGCTATTGTCAGGCGTAATATTATCTCAGGCAACCTTTGGGGTGTAACCATCATCGACCAGGCCCAGCCCAATTTCGGCACAGGCCTCGATCAGGGGCGCAATGTGTTTTTCGACAATGGAAATACTGGCCAAACCTATGCCTTGTATAACAATACTGCACTGCCTATCAATGCCATTGGCAATTACTGGGGAACCAATGAGGCAACTGTGGCCGAAACATTTATCTTCCACCAGCCGGATGACCCTTCGCTTGGGCTGGTGAATTATCAACCAATTTGGCAATTGTTTCCACACATCAACAGCTTTGCGTTTTTGGCTGTTGACAACCCGCAACTTTCCGAAGATGTTTATGGAACCATCAACCTGCCGGAAAGCACAGTAGAAGTATTGCTGCCTGCCGAAACAAACCCCGTCGGTATGGTGCCAACAATCGGCACTTCCCTTGGGGTAAGCATCAATCCTGCAAGCGGCCTGCCGCAGGATTTCAGCCAGTCGGTGGTGTATAGCCTCGGGGTCCCCCATGGTGATCAGCAAAACTGGACAGTAAATGCAACAGTTGAACCTGAGACATTTGCCGTGAGCTTTTTGCTCAGCAGCCTGGATACCGGCATGCCCCTCGAAGGGGTGCTTGTGGTGGTGGACCAAGTAGGCGAACTACTCACCGATGCCGACGGAATGGCTGTTTTTGAGGATGTTGCCACGGGCACTTACAATTGGGCAGCATCATTGGAGGGGTACTATCCAGAAAACGGCAGCTTTGATTTGATTGATCAGGATATTGATCTATCCGTAGAGCTCGAAATTATAGTCGGTTTGCTTGTTGATGAAGCCACATCCTGGTCCATTCATCCCAATCCGGCAAGCGACTATTTCAGGCTGAAATTGCCTGAACAAATCGCGGCTACCTTACAGGTAGTAGCATTAAACGGCTCCGTATTTCTGGAAGAAACAGCAGTCAGCAATGGACAAACTATTCAGGTATCTGATTGGCCCTACGGTTCTTATCTATTGATTCTGAATATTGATGGTAAGCTTGAGCAGATTAAGTTTGTAAAGAAATAGGGTTTTTCTTCTTCCGGTAATCCACAGCAAATTGGATATTGGTCATTACGGGTGCATCACATCATTCAGCGAAACCATCTCAAAACTGATTCGACTGATGGGCTTTTTTCCTGAAGGCTTAAAGCTGATCCTGCGCTGGCTTCCAGGCTGCATATCAAAGAAATTGTCCTCGAAAAAGCCATCTACATCATTGCTGCTCAGCATCAGGTTTTTTACAAGCACATTGCTCTGAAGGGTTAATTCAAGCGCATTCCCTTTGGGTGACACCCTAAGATTAACATCTGTCTGTGGTAGCTCCAGTTGGGCGGGTGAATCAAAGTAATGCAACTTTTCGGTGACGATTTGGATGCCTTGTGCAAAGCGCAGCCGAAAAACGCTTTCCAGCGGATCAACACCTTGTAATAAAGCTTTTAATGACAGTTTTTTTACAATTGCCGCCGATTCCCTTTCAACGCTCAAGGGTTCAGTAATGGCAAACAACACATTCCCATCAAAAGAAATAATATCCATTTCGAGGCGGCCTTGGAAGGATTTCGCTTTATCATTCAGAAGATAAACCTCCAGGCTGTCGCCCACGGTTTTGGTTGAAAAAAGCAGCGGGGCATAAGCCTGCTTCAGGTGGTAATGCAATGCCTTCCAGCTCCCGTAATAATCAATGGACGACCAGGATGTTACAGGCCAGCAATCGTTCAATTGCCAGTAAAGCGTCCCCATGCAAAGCGGCATGGCCCGGCGGTGGGCTTCGATGGCTTTGACAATGCCATGGGATTGAACCAGCTGGCTCACAAAAATATAATCCTCAAACTGTACCGGCACCGGAAAATCCCTGCGCATATAATCATCAATCAGGCGTGTGCCACGCGGGTGCTTCTGGTGCGATTCCATGACCTCCGAGCCAACAAAGCGATCATCAACATTTGTAAATGCTTCTATAGTAGCTAAATGCGGCATCGCCTGAAAACCGTATTCACTATGGAAACGGCCTACTTTTTCTTCATACACTTCAAAAGGCTCCTCGCCCCACCAAACGCCCCAATAATGCACATCGCCCTGTAGCAAGCTCTCAGACCTGCCCCAGCCTGTTGAAGGGGAACTGGGCCAATAAGGGCGCAGGCTGTCGTAACGGCTTACCAGCTCCGGGAGCAATTCCTCAAAAAGGCTCAGGTAGCCCTGCCAGATGGCTGCCGAATCAGCATCGGTCCAGCCAAGCGACTGCTGCCAGCCCCAGTTGTGAAAGCCTTCATCCACCTCATTGTTGCCGCACCACATGGCCAGTGATGGGTATTTGCGCAGCCGCTTGATTTGTTGTGCCGCCTCCTGTTCCACATTGGCCAAAAAATCATCGTCGAAAGGATACATGGTGCAGGCAAACATAAAGTCCTGCCAGATAAGCAGCCCCAGACTGTCGGCTATTTCATAAAAGTAGTCTTCAGGATAGATGCCCCCGCCCCAAACGCGGATCATATTCATGTTTACAGCAGCCGCATCGCTCAGTAGTTTGCGTGTTTTGCTCCGCGATGTATGGTTCAGGAAATTGTCTTCGGGTATATAATTGGCCCCTTTTGCAAAAACAGCTTTTCCGTTCACCTTAAAGTAAAACGACTCCCCCACACTGTCGGGTTCTGTCACGAGCTCAATCTGTCTGAAACCGGTTTTCAGCTGTTTGTGATCAAGTGGTTTATTGCCGTCAATCAGTCTTATCTCAAAATTGTAAAGGGGCTGATCGCCCATGCCATTGGGCCACCAAAGTTTTGGGTTACTAAAACTAAAAGGCAACTGAATACGGTTATTTCCTGTATGCAATTGCATCGTTTGGTCAATAAATTTGCGCCCTTTGTGCAATACCTCAAGCTGAAAAGCCCTGTCAACCCGGCTTTGTATCTCAAGGTCCAGCATCAGCCTGGCTTCTGCACTGTCAACCGAAAGCTGGTGAAAGGTATAATTTTCGATTTTTGCTTTGCTCCACCCCTGTAGTTTCACGTCTTTCCAAATCCCCATGGTGGGGAATTCAGGCCCCCAGTCCCAGCCAAACTGGTAGGGAGCCTTGCGAGTCAGAGCGCGTTCTTCGGGGAGTCCGAATGGTGTTTCGTCCCGCTTCAATAGATTGATGCTGTCTGCTGGATGAAATACAATCCGCAGCACATTGGGCCCTTGCAGCAGCAGTGAATTCACCTCCAGTTGCCAACTGCGAAACATATTGTCGGCGTGCAGCACCAGGCTGTCGTTCAAATAAATATCGGCATAGCTATCCAGACCTTCGAAAACAAGTTCCAGATTGTCATATTCCCACAGGGCTGCATCAAGCTCAAAAATGGTTTGGTAAACCCACCGCTTCTGTGTTACCCATTGCACACTGTCCTCGTTGGTGCCAAAAAACGGATCAGGGATCAGTCCGGCCTGCATCAAATCGGTAAATACATTGCCCGGCACTTCAGCAGGGACCAGCTGTTGTGTAAGCGGGTTTACAAGCTGCCAACCACTATGCAGGTATTGTGTTGCCGGCTGCTTAACCTGCTGGCAGGCAAGTAAAACAAAGGGCAAACAAAGGATAAAAAATCCATTTCGGATAGCCAGCCTGAATCTCATTGTTGTTTTTTTAAAGAGCCGGTTATGAAAAGGCCAAAGGTAGGGAAAAAGGGCAATTGCAGCAAAAGGAAAAAAGGGATTTATAGGATCGCTGTACAGATAAAGGTGGGTGGTTTGGAAATTAGGTGGGCAAATGGAAAACCGCACATCGAGGTGGAAATGTTTAGTACATGTAAATAGCCCAAAAAAAACCGCCACTTCGCAGCGGCGGTTTTTCAGTTTTGGTTTTCAATCAATTTATTGCAGTGGCGAAACACGCTCAGCAGCAAGACCGGGCAAAAGCCTAATCTTCCTGATGCGGTTCAACCAGTTCAATCAATTCAGGCAGGTCCATGCCAAGGGCTTTCAGGTGGGATATTTTTGGTACCCCATTTTTGGTCCAGCCACGGCGTTTGTAAACAGCGTCGAGCAGTTGTTCGTAGCGCCCTTCGCGGTATTCGCGCTGTAAGGCTAATTTTTCTTCGGTTGATTTGCCAGTGGGGTCAACGCCAATGGCTTCCATCAGCTGCTTGTCGTAACGCTCGGCGCGCGATTCGTACTCCTCAACCGTAACAGGGCCGGCAGCGCGGTATGGTTGGGCATCAAATTCGCGGGTACCAAAGCCCATGCGCAGGTTGAAAATACGCTGGAAGTTATACACGCGTTCCGACTGGCGGATCATTTCGTGCTTGTCAAATTCCTTTCCGGTAACGGCTTTATAGATGGTAACATAGTTGTCCACATGCTCCGGCACCTTGGCAGGTTCGTCGGTTTCGTGGTT
>CAYTUA010000112.1:0-4883 GCA_964440855.1 uncultured Lentimicrobiaceae bacterium | reverse complement strand
CATCAGGAAAGTCTTCGATAAATTTGATTATATTCACGTCAAAAATTTTTCCTCAAGATAAACATTTTATCTTTACTGGCATAAATACGGTGTAGCAATAAAAAAATTGACTCCATTTAAATAATCAGTTAGCTTTGTACTATTGTATTAAAAAAACTTACCAACCAAAAATCAATCACATGAAAACAAAAAAACGGCTTTTGATAAGCCTTTTGGCGTTGCTGTTTGTTGTTCGGCTTTCAGCTCAGGAGCTAGCCCCTGAAGCAGCAGCTGACACCGACCCCTCCCATAAAATTGGTGTGGCGCTGGGTTTAAAAGTAAGCACTTTCGGCCCCGGTGTTGAAATCACAACCAATATCCTCCGCACACTTCATCTAAGGGTAGGTGGTTCCTACTTTACTTACAACATGGATGTTGACAGTGAGTTTTTAGGGGTTATCGGCTCCAACGAACTCAAAACAGGGTCCATCTCCCTTGTAGCTAACTGGCAAGTTGCCAAAGGGTTCTTCTTTGCCGGCGGGGCATTGTACAATATGTTTGAAAACAAAGCTGTTGGCACACCTAAAAATGGATTCCAGCTAGGGATTATGGAAGTTTCACCTGAGCAGGTAGGCGAACTAAGTATTGCCTTAAAGCCAGGCAATACCATATCCCCATACGTTGGTATTGGCCTTGGCCGCACCATTTCGCGCAATGGTGTTGTTTCATTTGCCTTGGAGCTTGGAGGTGTTTACCATGGCAAACCCAAAGTAGGCATAGAGGCCACCGGCATGCTTGCGCCAACTGCAAGTCCCGAACAAGCCATATTGATAGAGCAAGCCTTGACCAGCTTCCAGTTTTTGCCCATGGTCAATCTTCAACTATCCTTCAGATTATTCTAGAACTTTAAAAACCCAATAAGACATGAAAAAAACAAATACGCTTTTTAAGTTCGCAAGCCTGTTATTTATGGTGTTTGCGTTGATTGCCGTTTCTTCCTGCAAAAAGCTGATTGATGCCACGGATGAAGCCAAGCTGGTAATTGATTTTAACCTCGTTGAAACCACCATTGATGTGATTTTGGTGGATGCCACCACAGGCCATCAAATTGGCCGTGAAGGCGATGTATCAGTAAACCTGACCATTACCGGTGCCGACAGGGATGGGGTGATGGATATTACTGGCATACAGCCGCAAAACCTGACTTTTTCCACCCAGCGTGGATTTGCCGGTTTAGCTTTGGTGCCTAATTCCCAATATGCGCCCAATGTGCTGCGACCTGTAACATTTAATATCGTAGCACAACTAGAGGGCTATATCTCAACCAGTCAAAATGTAGTAATCACTTCAACCGGCCGCAACCTGTTACAAATTAATATGGTGGCTATTGACAACCCACCAGCAGGTGTCTCCATCGCCCGCGAAAGTGGTTTGGGTAACCTGGTTGGTGGCGTGGTGCAGGACGAAATCAGGGTGAATGCACCAGGCGACATTGCCCGGGTAAGTATCCCTTCAGGCACGGTGATGCGCGATTCACAAGGCAATGCCCTTTCCGGATCATTAAATGTACTGGTTGCCCACTTCGACAACACAGTGGAAGAAGCCATGGCAGCCTTTCCGGGTGGCTTAATGACCAATGTTGAGCTTTTAAACGGAGAAAACCAAAACGGATTGTTCTACTCAGCAGGATTGGTAGCTATAGAAATTACCGATGCTTCAGGTCGCGTGGCAGCCAGCTTTGAAGACACATCAATCGAACTTACCTCGGTGGTTTCTCCACAAACATACAATCCCGAAACAGGTGGTTTGGTGGCTGCCGGCGATCAGATTCCTGTTTGGAGTTATGATGAGGACAGCGGACAATGGACAGAGGAAAGCATGGCTACCATAGAAAATGTGAACGGCCAATTGCAGATCAACACCGAGTTGACACACCTTTCGTATTACAACTTCGACTGGTTTTGGGGTGAGTATTGCTATGAGGGTTTAGAGTTTCTTTTCGAAGCCAATACTGATATTTGCGACTGCTTTACCATGACTGGTATTATGCGCCGACAGGCTGACAACAGTTTTATGCAATATGTTTACTTCTGGGTGTGCGATGGCGACCCCATCCAAACCATTTATGCCCCATCCGGCATACCTGTATTTATTGAATGGGACAACAATGTATACGCCGGCGTTCAGGTTGATCCCTCATTCGAGACTACTTACATTGAGGATCTGTGCGAAACCACTACCATCACCATCCCATTGCTTACAACAGCTGTGGCCGAAGTGCTCACTGTTGAGCTGGAACTCTATTGTGCCAGTGCTCCCAATATTGTTATCAGACCCACCTTTGGCGTTTGGTTCCGTAAGGCTGATGGATGGAATTGGCGCTGGGCATCTATGGTGCAGGGTGATGCCGTAGTTTGCGATGTTGAAGTGGGTCAGGACTACATTATCGGTATGTATTACAATAACGAGTGGTTTGAAACCACTGTAACTGTCACACAAGACACTTATCAGCTGATTGATTTTGAGCTGCCTGACGAAATATGCAGTACTGTATTTGGATTATAAATTACTTTCGAAGGCTGTCTTTGACCGGACAGCCTTTTTTTACTAAATTGCTAGCCCATATGATGCTGTTGTTATTGGCCTGAACTGTTTTGAATTAAGGACTGTCTTATGTATCTAAGAAACTACAAATGTTCGTTTTATAAGTTTGGACTTGCACTTATTCTTTTTTTTGCGATTAATCAGGCAAGCAGCCAACCAGCCTATACCGACAGTTTGCTGCAGGTAATTGAGAAAAGCAAAGATAAATCTGAGCGCTTTACGGCCTTGGTAAACCTTTCCAGGACTTTGAGCGGCAAAAATCAGGATTCAGCACGCAAGCTGTTGCAAAGCGCATCTCAGCTAATTGATTATCAAAATGATGTAAATCTATCAAGATATTACAACAGTTGGGGGTTGTATTATTGGTACAACAGGGATTTTGATAGTGCCATGGGGCAATATGCCAAAGTGTTTGAACTGCCTGAAACCGATGAATTGCTTCCAAACCTGGCTGAGGCTGCCAACAATTTGGGTAGTTTACTCAACCGAAAAGGAAATGTTGATAGTTCGAGCAAACTGCTTCACGAAGCCTTACGTATAGATAAACAAAGAAATCATTTAGAAGGTGTTGCCAAAACGAACTATGACCTTGGGCTTTTTTACTACCGGCAGGACAAATTTGAACTTTCCCTGCGTTATATACTTGAATCAATTGAATACCAAGAAATGGTGCAGGACTCTTTCCGGCTGGGACATGCTTTGAATGTGCTTGGTAACATATATGCAACACTTTATGATACAACCAAAGCACTGGAAACCTATAAACGGGGCGAACGGATTGCAAAAGCGATTGGCAATCAGGATATGGAGAATACTGTGACCAACAATATTTTTTCATTGTTATTGTATGATAAATCATCTTTTGATCAGGCTTTAGCCTATGGCGAAAAATCCATTGCCAATGCCGCTGATAAAGGTGATGAAAGTTTATTACTTGCACTTTATAGCAATTTCGGGAGCCTCTATGAATTAAAAGGCGATTATGATAAAGCATTGATAAATTATAGAATTGCACGGACTTTTGAAGAAAGTGGAAATATTCAATCCATTCATGTGGCAGCTTTGAACTATTTAATCGGTAACTTATACAATAAAATGCAGAACTATGACTCAGCAAGATATTATTATTCCAAAAGCCTGACCATAAGTAGGGCCATCAATTCCAAAAGATACCAATGGCAAAATTTGGGTGAATTATCAAGATTAGACAGTTTGCAGGGCAATTATTTACAAGCTTTGGCCAAGTATCAGGAAAGTGTTGCAATAAAGGATTCTATTTGGAAGCTTGACAATAAAAACCGGATTGCGGAATTGCAAATAATCTATGAAACTGACAAAAAAGCTGCCGAAAATCTGATTTTGAAAGAAAGCAATGCGCTCAAAGAAAAGGTTATCGTCAATCAGCAACGTATTTTGGTTTTTGGGGTTGCTGCATTCATGTTTTTTGCCTTGTTCCTGATCAATTTATTGCGTTCCCGAAAAAAACTCAGGATGTACAACATTCGACTCGAAGAAAAAAACAAAGAAATTCTGCAAAAGCAAAATGAGATTAACCGCTACAACCAAGACCTTTTAAAGCAAAGGGAAGAGCTGATCACACTAAACCAAACCAAAGACAAGTTCTTTTCAATTATCTCGCACGATTTGAGGGGGCCTTTCAGTGGATTGATCAATTTGCTCGACTTGGTTATCAACGAGTTTGACACCATGAGCAGCGAAGAAAAAAAAGCCATGCTCAGCACCATGCACCGCAGCAGTGTGAACACCTACAACTTATTGGTGAATTTGTTGGAGTGGTCACAAGCTCAACAAGGCAAACTCAGCTGCAAGCCTGTTGAAACCAAAATAGCCTATGTGCTGCAAGATGCCCTGCATGTGCTCTCCTCCCGCATCGAAACTAAAAACCACACCATTGTAAATCATATATCCGAAGAGCTTACTGTGTATTGCGATCCTGACATCACAAAAAGTATATTTATCAACCTGATTAACAATGCGATTAAATTTACCGCCAATCATGGGCTGATCGAATTGTATTCAGAAATGGAAAATGGTCAGGCGAAGATTTACGTCCGCGACAATGGCACAGGTATAAAGGAAACCGATATACAGGAGCTTTTCAAGCTGGGAGCTGAAGTAAAACGCAAAGGAACTGATGGGGAACTTGGTACAGGCTTGGGACTGGTGATGGTAAAGAATTTTGTTGAAATGCAACATGGCAGCATCTCTGTTGAAAGCAAAGAGGGCCAGGGTTCGGTGTTTATGTTCACCTTGCCCCTTAGCCCCCAATAACAATTCAA
>CAYTUA010000111.1:0-7967 GCA_964440855.1 uncultured Lentimicrobiaceae bacterium | reverse complement strand
CCTGGTTTTCGCGAAAAAGCTTTACCTGATGAAGTATGCGGTCAACAAGGGTTGTTTTGCCATGATCAACGTGTGCGATAATGGCTATATTTCTGATATTATGCATGTTATTAATTGGGAATATCGGTGTTGAAAAGTGGCGCAAAAGTAGTTGTTTATTCTGAATTGGCATGCATTATTCCAGTATTTTTGTACCGATTTTGCGTTTGATGATTTTCCTATGCTGTATATCCATAAAAATAGCTACGACCCCTGGTTTAATATTGCTGCCGACGAGTTTGTTTTGAGGCACTTACAAGAGGATGTGTGCATGCTTTGGCGCAATACACCCTGTGTGGTAGTTGGCAAACACCAGCAGACCTTATCGGAGATTAACCGTCATTATTTGACAGAAAAAAGCATACCGGTCATTCGGCGCATCAGCGGGGGAGGGACTGTATATCATGATTTTAACTGTTTGAACTACAGTTTTATAACCACATCAAAAAGTGAATCTGACCGAATTAATTTTGAGTTGTTTACACGGCCTTTGCGCGAATTTCTGCAATCGGTTGGGGTGGATGCCCGGCTCACCGGTAAAAGTAATATCACTGTAGATGGAAAGAAAATTTCCGGCAATGCCGCCCATGTATTTAAAAACAGAAGCATTCATCATGGTACTTTGCTTTTCGATACTGATTTAGAGGTGCTGTCGCAAAGTATTCAGGTGCCTGAGCATAATTATCAAACCAAAGCGGTGCAATCTATTCGTGCCCAGGTGGTAAATATTGCCCAATTGCTTGACGGGTCCGTGTTGATAGATGATTTTACTGAAAAGTTGCGGCAATTTCTTATCCAATGGTTTCCGGTCAGTGAGGAACGTGTACTTACGCATGAAGAAATCAGCGCCATTGAAAAGCTTGCTGACGAAAAGTACAAAAGCTGGGCATGGACCTACGGCTATTCGCCGGATTATCAATTTGAAAGAGTCTTAACCATTGGTGGTGAGCAGGCCGAAATCAGGCTGACTGTCAAAAAAGGTGTTATCATTCAGGTGGAGGCCATGAACAATGCAGCCCCAAATCTGCTAACTTTGCTGGCTGGCAGATTAAATGGCGTCAATCATAATTTTGAGGATATGTATCAGGTTTTCAAAACCTCCGATTTGATTCCAGAACCCAATGACGAAATTTATAAAGTATTTGTAAACCAATTAATTTAACTAATTATCCCTATGAAAGCAGATTTTATTTTTGACCGTTTGTGGTCGGATTATACTTTACAGAATCCATCGGTAAAAGCCGTTTATGATTTATTTGTCAGGCAAGGCGAAACTGTTGAAAACGATCACATTGCCTTCCGTACGTACGACGATCCGCGCATCAATATTGACGTGTTGGCGCGTGTTTTTATCGATGCGGGCTATGTGTATAAGGGCGACTACCATTTTGTACAAAAGCGACTCTATGCCAAACATTACGAAATGGAAGGCGGCCCCCGTGTTTTTATTTCGCAGCTGATTACCGGCGATTTCAGTCCCTTTTTGCAGCAAAAGGTAAAAGAAATGGTCGATGCCATTCCGGCCAATATCATTGCTTCCGACGACCTCATCTACAGCGGTTGCGTTTGGGGAACCCCCTCCTACGAAGTATATGAAAAGTTGCGCGAGGAATCGGAATATGCCGCCTGGCTGTATGTAAACGGTTTCAGGGCCAACCACTTTACGGTAAGCATCAACAGCCTGAAAAAATTCGACACCATCCAAAAGGTGAACGAGTTGATTAAAGATAATGGTTTCAAAATAAACGATTCGGGTGGCGAAGTCAAGGGCACACCCGCTGAACTGCTCGAACAATCAAGCACCCGCTCCGAGATGATTCAAATTGAATTTAAAGAAGGCGTGAAAGAAATCCCCGGCTGCTACTATGAGTTTGCCAAGCGCTATCCCGATGCTGACGGCAAGCTTTATTCCGGTTTTATCGCCAAATCGGCTGATAAGATTTTTGAGAGCACAGATAAGGTTTCTTGATTTTCTTCTCTCAAAACTTGTTTCTGTACTATATGAGGAGTGCAGCTGCAAAGGGATTTGATTTTTTGATATTGCTTTCGGTGGCCTGATTTATAAAGGGTTCTCAGCTTCCTGACACGACCTGATATCACTAATTCCGCCCTGTTAGCATCCTATAAATATGGTAGTCAGATATTTAGATGGAGGTTGTTTGGGTTTGCCCATACGGAATGAAATATGCTGAAAATCAAATTTATATGAATAAATTTTCGGTATGTAGCAGGATTGTATGGATTGTCTGTTTATTGCAGTAGAGGTAAAAGACCTTCATCCCATTGCGAAAAAAAGTAGGATATGCGTGTTGTTTCATTGAAATAATTACATAATTTTACAACAATTATTTCAAAAACAAAAACCTTATGGAAGCCTGGTGGGATACGCTTACTTTATTTGAAAAGGTGTTTTGGTATATTGCCATCCCTTTCTCAGTTATTTTACTTATCCAAATTGTACTAACGTTTATTGGCATTGGCGGCACTTCGGCAGATGTTGGTGGCGATGTGCTGGATGATATTGGGGATGCAGACTTCGATCCGAACGATTTTGCAGATGCTGCCCAGCCTTCGTTTTCACTATTTACATTTCGGAATTTTGTAGCTTTTTTTGCCGTCTTTGGCTGGGCAGGCATTGTTGGTATCAAAAATGGGTTTTCTGATGTAGTAGTGGTGGTTTTTGGAATTGTTTGCGGATTGATAATTATGCTTATCGTATCAGGCCTTTTCTATTTTATCAGCAGATTGGCCGACAGTGGCAACCTCGATATCCGCAACACCATCAATCAGGTGGGCAATGTTTATTTGCCCATAAAAGCCCATTCAGGCAATATTGGCAAAGTACAGATCAATGTGCAGGATTCCAACCGCGAAATGAGCGCGCTCACGCACAAGGACCAGGATTTGCCCACCGGTACAGTAATCAAAGTAACAGGCATTGAGAGTGGTAGCATTCTAATAGTTGAAAAATTGAATCAATAAACTTATTATCTTACTAAAAACCAAAGCATTATGTCAGAGTTAATCTTAGTTGTCATTTTTGTTGTTATCATCTTTATCACGATACTGGCACTTTTTTCCAGGTATAAAAGATGCCCTTCCGACAAAATATTGGTTATTTATGGAAAAACCGGCAGAAACCAATCCGGGGTATCACGGTCGGCAAAAACCATTCATGGAGGCGCCGCTTTTATTTGGCCTGTAATTCAAAGTTATTCCTTTCTGGATCTTACACCAATATCATTGGAGGTTAACCTTACAGCCGCCTTGTCGCGCCAGAACATCAGGATAGATGTACCGTCCAGGTTCACTGTAGGTATCTCAACCGAACCCGGCGTAATGACCAATGCAGCTGAACGTTTGCTTGGGCTTCCGCTCAGCCATATTCAGGAGTTGGCAAAAGACATAATTTTTGGTCAGTTGAGGCTTGTTGTGGCCACCATGGATATTGAGGAAATCAATACCGACCGCGACAAATTCCTGGCCAATGTGTCGCAAAATGTGGAGGCAGAGCTACAAAAAATAGGTCTGAAGCTTATTAACGTTAACGTTACCGACATCAGGGATGAGTCGGCATATATCGAGGCCCTTGGCAAGGAAGCCGCAGCCAAGGCCATTAACGACGCGAAAAAATCTGTTGCCGAGAAAAACCGCGATGGTTCAATCGGTGAAGCTGTGGCAAAACAGGACGAACGTATCAAGGTTGCTGACGCCGATGCAAAGGCTGTTGAAGGGGAAAACCTGGCCAAAATTATGATCGCCAATTCCAATGCATTGAGGCGCGAAAAGGAAGCAGAGGCCGAACGATTGGCTGTTGCTGCCGAAAAAGTCCAGCTTGCCAAAGCGCTTGCCGAAGCCTATGAAGCTGAGAAAAGGGCAGAGGATGTGCGGGCCTCAAGGGAAAAATCAACCCAAAATGCTGATATTGTTATTCCTGCCGAAATAGATAAACTAAAGGTGGAGATTGATGCCGAAGCAAAGGCCGAACAAACAAGGAGAATTGCAAGGGGCGACGCCGATGCAATTTTTATGAAAAAACAAGCTGAAGGTAAAGGGATTTATGAAGTGCTGACAAGGCAAGCCGAAGGTTTCTCGAAACTTGTGGAGGCTGCCCAGCATAATTCACGTGATGCCGTTTTGCTGATGATTGCCGATAAGCTGCCCGAAATTGTAAAAACCCAGGTTGAAGCTATCAAAAACCTGAAAATTGACAAGATCACCGTTTGGGACTCGAATACTTCTGATGGTAAAACCCCAACCACAGCCAACTTCCTCGCAGGCATGTTAAAATCCCTTCCACCACTCGATGATGTGTTCAAGGTGGCCGGTATGGAACTGCCCGAATACCTGAAAGGCAAAGCAATTGATGACAATGATAAAGCTGAGGGTGAAAAGGAGCAAGAATAAAAATTGACAAATTGCCAACTCCTACTATCTATTATTGCAGTAGATATTTTGCTATTAGGATCAGATGCCAATCAGGTTTTATAGCCAAATCGGCTGATAAGATTTTTGAGAGCACAGATAAGATTTCCTGATTTTTGTCAGTTTGCATCAACCCACTAAAAGATTGGTTCAAGGCCGCACCTTAAAAAAAATGAACATTTCAACACAGATTGACATAGCAGCCAGGTTTATCCGGGAAGGCAAATTGGTGGCATTCCCCACCGAAACCGTTTACGGATTGGGGGCAAATGCCCTCGATAGCATGGCTGTTGCCAAAATTTTCGAGCTCAAGGAACGTCCTGCTTTCGATCCATTGATTGTTCATATTGCCCATATAGACCAATTGGAAAAACTAGTTTTAAACACGGATAAAAGGGTGTTTAAACTGGCTGAGAAATTCTGGCCCGGCCCCTTGACCATCGTATTGCCTAAAAGTGCTTTGGTTCCTGAGATTACAACATCAGGACTGCCAACTGTAGGCATCAGAATGCCGGACAATGCCATAGCCCTGGAATTGATCCGCAAGGCGGAATGCCCGGTTGCAGCTCCAAGTGCCAATAAATTCGGGCGTATTAGCCCCACCACAGCGGCACACGTAAAAAAGCAACTGCCACATGTGGACTATGTGCTTGATGGCGGCAAAACCACCATTGGGATTGAATCCACCATCATCACCCTCACCGAATATGGTTTTCAGGTGCTGCGCAAGGGAATTATAACACAGGAGGATTTAGAAACCATTTTGCCTTTTGACCGGCATGCTAGAGAGGAAGGACTCGCAGCCCCCGGCATGATGAAATCGCATTATAGTCCCCGCAAAAAGCTGCTGATAGCAAGCAGCAACGAATTCAAAATTGACAAGGCCAAGACAGGGCTTATGTCGTTTTCGGGCAATTTGGAGCAAGGCTTCTATAAGTGTATCAGGCTTTCCGAAAGGAATGACCTGAAGGATTATGCCGTGAATATGTTCGAAGCCATGCATGCCCTGGAGGACGACCCCGAAGTGGAAGTAATCATAGCCGAAGCGGTGAGCGAAACCGGTATTGGGGCCGCCATCATGGACAGGTTGCGAAAAGCGGCCTATACCTGGAAGTGAAATAAGCTGTTTGTGGGTGTTTGTTTATTGACAACGGATTAAGTAAACCCCTATGGATAGCGTGTGGAGATTGTGGATTTTTTATCTTTACTCGATGAAAAGGTTAAGCACATGAGGATGGGAGATGAGCACAAGGTGGATATATGCGATATGTTGCCTGAATTTACATTAAACAACATTCTAAAATGACATTAGTCAAACGATTTGACATGGAAATTTTGTAAATTTGAAAAGAATTAAGAATTGAAAAGATATGTTCAACACAATAGAAATAGACCGAAGTAACCTGACAATAATGGGGGTGAAATTCGCAGACTTGGATACGCTAGAAAGCACAGCAAATGCCTTAGGAAGTAATATGTTTGAAGGATTTAAACCAACTCCTAAAGGAATTGAAATTATTAGGGACTATGTGACAGGAAAAATATCACTAACTGATCTTGTGGCATTTGCCAAACAGAAAGCCTATGTCTAATTCCTACAAATACATAGACCCTGACTACACATACACAGACCCCAATACAGGACTTTTACGGAATTTACAAGACATTTCTGACCCCGATATATTACTCTTTGTTGAGAGTGGTGCGGTAACTAAGCGACTTCAAGAACTTTACGAGAATCCGATAGAAATCACGGGAATTGACAGCCTTTTTGAAATTCATAGTCATTTGTTTCAAGACATATACGTTTGGGCAGGGAAAAAACGGATTGTGGAAATAAGCAAAGACGGTAAACAGTTTTTCCCTACTTCGCATTTTGACAACGCTTTTAGATACATTGACCAGTTAATTGCCGAGTTCAAAAAAATTCCGAATAACAACGAAAGGCAGTTAGCAGAGAAATTGGCAGAAATTTTAGATAACGTCAACTACTTACACCCATTCAGAGAAGGAAACGGACGAACACAAAGAGAGTTTTTAAGACTATTGGCATTGGAAAAAGGTTTGACCTTAAATCTCAACCCGCCAGACAATATCAGTGTTTACGAAAGATATATGAAAGGGGCAATTGAGAGTGATTTGACAATATTGACTGAACTGATACTTGAACTGATTGCAACTGACAAATGAAAAGAAGAACAGTGCATAATATGGGGTGTAACCAATTTGGGATGAATGGGGTATGTGAGAATCGGCACGCAGGAAAAGATTTAAATTGGGATGAGTCCTTGCCCATATTTGTGAATTTTTTATTTTTATACGATGAAAAGATTAAAAACCATGAAGATGGGACATGAACACAAGTTGGATAAATGCGATATATTGTGTGTATTTTAATACTTGTCAGTAAGTTTAGAAAGACAATTTCATAGAAAAAAATGTTTCCTAATAAAGAAACATTTATCTTTGCAGAAACGTTTAACTAGTGCAGAAGCCAAAATTTGAAGTTAAGCTGTTAGAAGATGCCGTTGCCTTCCTTGATAGTCTTGAGGAGAAAGTAAGAGATAAAATCATTTACAACATCACAAAGGCAAGGTTCTCAAACGACAAAGAGCTATTCAAAAAGCTGACTGATGAAATTTGGGAGTTTAGAACGCTGTTTAACAAGACCCATTACCGGCTTTTCGCGTTTTGGGACAAATCAGGGAAAACCGATACGGTTGTAATATCAACCCACGGACTGATAAAGAAAACAGGTAAAACTCCGCAAGGTGACTTGGACAAAGCGGAACGTTTAAGAAAGAAATATTTTGAACTTAATGACAAGAAAAAATGAAAAAGCAAGGATTAAAAACATACAGCTTAGACGAAATCACCGACAAACATATCGGTAAACGCGGGACACCAAAGCGAGAAGCTTTTGAAAACGAGTTACAACTCGACTTGCTTGGAGAAGCAATCAAACAAGCACGTTTAGAACGTAACCTCACACAAGAAGAGCTTGGACGTCTCGTTGGCGTTCAAAAAGCCCAAATTTCGAAACTTGAAAACAGCCTGACCGACGCAAGGTTTGAAACAATTTTAAAAGTTTTTAAGGCGCTTAACGCAAAGATAAATTTCAATGTGGAGTTGCTTAACCAGACAGTAAAACTCACTTGACGACAGAAAGTAAACCCTCGTTGCCTCCCTCGTATATTTGGGATGCAAAATAAGTAACTCGGCAAGTTTCCACGGCATTACAATCTCCCCGCAGCTATACTCAAAACCACTGTAAACCATCACCCAATGAACCTTCTATTGAAAATCCAATCGACGTCTTGCGCATTTGTGGATTTTTTATCTTTACCCGATGAAAAGATTCACAACCATGAAGATGGGAGATAGACGCAAGGTGAATATATACGCAATGTTGCGTATATTCACTCGTTGGCATCAATTTGAAAAATGAAGAATAACCTAAAAAAAATTGTAACTGTGGCAATTCTTGTCACATTGAATTATGG
>CAYTUA010000110.1:0-6084 GCA_964440855.1 uncultured Lentimicrobiaceae bacterium | reverse complement strand
TCCGCGTTTCAGAACTCATCAACCTAAAATGGAAACACATCGACCGCTCGCGAGGCATCATCAACATCCTGGGCGCAAAAGGCAAAAAAGACCGCCAGGCAAAAAAACAAGACCGCATCCAACAACTCGAAAACCAAAAACCCGGAAAAGCCGACACCGACTTCTACTAACACCCCAATCCTCAAACCTCAAACTTAAAACCTAAAACAAAAACATCCGCGCAAATCATCAATCGTAAATCGTAAATCGTAAATCGTAAATAACAAAACCCCCTGACCTTTCCAAAAATCAACCTTTAAGTTAATTTCGCAACCAATCTGGCCCAACTATGAAGCAAGAACCCGAAAAGAAAACACTCACCATTAAACTACAACCCTATCTGCAGGAGTTTATACAGGCTGCACTCAATGATAATGTGAAATCCAGCCTTAAAAACTGGTTCGGGAAACAACTGCAGGGAAAAATTGAACGCCGGCCACAAGATCAGCCGCCATTGCTGAATACAGGCCCCGATTACTTTACCTTTGAGCTTACACGCTCCGATAAATTAAATATCGACTGCAACCTATGGATATCGCCCGAAAACCAAAAGCTTTTAGAAGACAGCATAAGGCTCCTTTTCTTCCATCTGTACTATCAGTTTATGGACGATAAAATGAAATACGACATCATCATTGATGGCCGTATAGTGCGAAAAGGGCAAATAAAAAATTGCATACTTGAGTTTTGCCAGTTCTATAACATACCATTTAACCGCATTACTTACGATATGCTAAAACAGCGCTATTTCCGCTACAGGCGCGAGCAAAAGCAGCTTAAAGAGCTGAACAGGAACCAGAAAAAATATGTCAGAAACTGTTACCAAATTGTCCTCTAAAAAAACAAAGCCATGAACGACTTCACAAGCTTCCAGGATACTGATAACATTGGCGGTTGCCAGTCCTTTCAGTTCATCCCTGTTAACCAGGTAGTATCAATTCCCGATCCAATTGATTTTGTGATCCCAACAGAACCAACACTGTTATCAGGGGCCACTTTTTTTAATGGGTATTCCACCGCAAAAACATTGCTTTTTGATGAAAAAACGCAAAAAAATAACGCAGGCGAATATTTTTTACAAAAAATAAGCGGTTTTTATCCCAAAATAAGGCCAAGCATCCTTAAACTGTTTAAAGAAATGAAAAACCATAAGTTTATTGTGCTTGTTCACGACAACAATAATATGTTAAGGATGGTTGGAACGCTCGAGCAACCTCTTGAATTTAGCTATTCCCTAAGCACAGGCACAAACCCGGTGCAACGCAATGGCATCACTTTCGAATTCACTGCCGAAAATGAATTACCCGCACCCATGTATAACCCACAATAATATTTCGAAAACCCAATATTTTTCCCAACCACCTGAAAACCCCTTATTTTTAAGTCCTTTCGATTTTTCAAAACCAGCTTTAACATTGCAGCCTGATTCATAAATCACGCTGCAATGAACCTTTTACACGAAATTATAGCATCGCCCTGGTTTATTGATAAACAATACGCCGACGACCATTTCCACCTTGTAGTACGCATGCTGCGGGGTGATCTGCTTTTCGATCCCAACGCACAACACGAACGCGATCAGGAAATGCATGGCCAGGCAAGCCTCGCCATCCTCAACAACAAAAAACCCTTCACCGTTGATGCCGAAGATATTTATTACAATGCCGATCAAATTACCGAACCCTCCTTATTTATATTAAACGTAGCAGGCCCCATCACCAAATATTCAATGATGTGCGGCCCCGCAGGCATGGCCGCCAAAGCCGAATGGATACAGAAAGCCGACATGCATGACAAGATCTTCGCGCATGTCATAAAAATTGACAGCGGTGGCGGATCGGGCTATTCAGCCAGGTTCATGGGCGAAGTGCTCTCAAAACTCGAAAAACCGGTATTTGCTTTCATTGATGATTTTGGCGCTTCGGCAGCCTACTGGATTGCCAGTGCAGCCCATCACATTGCCATTGGCAGTAAAATGGGAATGGCCGGCAGCATAGGAACCTACCTCACCCTGCGCGATTATTCCGAATACCTTAAAATGGAAGGCATCAAAGAAGTTGATGTGTATGCCGAAAAATCAAAAGAGAAAAATATTGAACACCGCTTGCTGCAGGAAGGCAAAATTGAAGAAGCAATAAGCCGCGCCCAGGTGCTCGCCAACCAGTTCAATGAATTTTTCCTTGCCCAGGTAAATAAATCCCGCAAAGGCAAACTTACTACCAGCGAATGGAACACCGGCAAAATGTTCTTTGCCGATGAAGCGCTGAAAATCGGTTTGGTTGACGACATCATGCCCTGGGATGAATACCTGCAAAACATCTTCAATGAATTTTCCCCCAAATCTTAAATATTGAATCTTAAATTTTGAATCAAAACGTAAAACCATGAACTTTCCAGTCTCCCGCGAAAAGTACAACGCCGTAGTAGCCGACCGCGATCTGTTACAGGATCAGCTTGCCGCTGCGCAAAAAGAGCTTGATGAAGCCAACACTTCTCTGTCCGCCGCAACCACGCGCGCAACCGATCTCTCCACTGAGGTTCAGCAACTCACCGAAAAGGTCAACCCCGATCAGCAAAAGCAGATCGAAGACCTGAACCAGCAGCTTGCTGATGCCAACAACGCCATTAAAAATCACGAAAACGATCTCAACACCCGCACAAATGAACTCAACACAGCCACCGAGCGCATTACCGAACTCGAACAAACTGTTGCCACGCTCAAAGATTCTGCGGTGGATCCTCCGAAGAAGGCAGTAACCGACAGCGACGCTGTGGTTGAAGACCCCACTTCAATCGTGAAGTTCTTCCGTGAAAATGCCGACAATACCGATGCCTGCGTTGCCAAGCTTCGCGAACTCGGATTGTAATCGTCAATCGTCAATCGTCAATCGTAAATCGTCAATCGTAAATCGTAAATAACAAAACCCCCTCAAACAAATGACTGCAATAATTAATGTAACAGCACTGCAGCGCGCCGCCGAAAATTACGACCCGCTGCTCCGTAAACTTCCTTTCCACATTCTGGTTGAAGAGCTCGACAAGCTCAAAATCAATGTGCTTGAAGTTGACCAAAAAGACAAGGTTGTACAATTCCAGCGCAAAGGCGGACTGGCAAAACCTTATGTAATTGGCGACGATAATGCCGTAAGCGGCAGCATCGGCAAAGCCATCGAACGCGACCTGGTGGTTAAAGCCTGCTACGCAGCGCTGAAAGACCACATCATGAATTACCGTACCAAGCGCATTACCGGTAATACATCAGAAAAGGTTGATAACAAGGGCAAAAAACACCCCCTTGAGTTTCTGATCATCGAAAGCAAGGTGCGCACAGTTGCTGAAGACATCCTTGATGCCCTCTTCTTTGCCGAACGCGACGAAGACGACAAATCGCCCCAGGGCATGCTCGATGGGTTCTACACCCTGGTAGCCAAAGAAATTGTTGCCGGCGATGTTGCCGCAGCAAAAGGCAACCTCAAAACCACCGGTGCAATTGAAGCTCCTTCATCCAGCACCGATACAGCAGCCTACGATCTGCTTGTTGATTTCCTCCGCTCAGCCAATCCATACCTGCGCAAAAACGGAGTACTTTACCTATCGCAAAGCGCCATGTTCTATGCCATGGATGCCCTTGGCAACAAAATCAACAGCAAGAATGCTTTTGAGTACGATGTTTTCGTAAACCACCTCCGTGGCCTTGCCGAAGCCCCCAGGCTCGAGCTTCTTCGCAGCCCCATACTCGGAAGCGGCAGCCAGCTCGTTTATACCGTTCCCTTCAATCTCGATTTCGGTGTGAACACCAAAGGCGACGAGCAATTTGTTCAGGTTCGCGATCCTTACGAAGATCCCAACATTGCACAGTTCTGGACACAGTGGGAAGCCGGTGCCAGGGTAACCAGCATCCACCCCAAAGAGTTCATGTGCAACGAGCAAACCAATACCGGTGAACCACTGAGCGGCGATTATTCGTAATCGCTGCTCCGGCCCCCGGGCCGGGTAGTACAAAAAAAGTGATTGTAAAAACTGAAAAATAGAGTACAATGAAAAATTTGAGCACAACAAGCACAAAAGTAGTACGTGGTTTGCTTACATTGTTAAGCATCACCTTCACCATCCTTGCGTTCGGATCCTTCTTTACCGCAACCCCCGATATCGGATTCATAACCCTGGCAACAGGTTTTGTATTTGCCGACATCGATTGGGATGGTGGCGATAACATGGGCGGTTTTACCGCACAGGCATACCTGGGTATCTACAACGAAATTGATACCTGGCCCACACTTGCCGCAAGCCCCTCAACTGACGAAGAACTTGTGAGCCTTACCGGAACCTACACTTGCGATGAAGGCAAAAGCTTCTATCAGATATATGTAACACCCCGAACTTTTGGCGGCGAAGCCGAAAACCAGGGCGAGATAGACGGTAAAAGCTTCCTGCAAAAAGGTGAGTTCTTTTATCCGGGTACCAAAAAAGAAGCCCTTGCGCTGGCACGCAAGCTTAACAATAACCGAGGCATCATCATTGGTGTGGATCCCAACACAGGAAACCGTATCCAGTTTGGATCAAAAGAGTTCCCGTTGTTTTTCTCTCCAAAGATCATGTTCGGAAAAACCGCAACCGACCGCCGTGGTATAACTGTTGAATTTGAATGCGATCACACCCACGCCGCGCTGATTTATAATCAGGCAATTCCGCTGAGTAGCGGACAGGTTGATCCTATAAGCTAATAAACCATGAAAAACTTCATCCTTACCGGCCTTAAACCACCAGGACGAATCAACCTCCCTCACCAGGGTACCATCGAGCTTGAAAAAATTGATGATACCCTGGCTGAGAAACTCTGGCGAGATGGTTTGCCATTTATCAAACCTAAACCCGAGTACCTGAAAAAACTGTATCCGGGAGAAAGCACGCCTGAACCGCGAACCCTCAAATCCACTCCCAAAACTACAAAAGCTAAAACCGGATCCGGCAAAAAAAAGTAAGCACTCCCCGCAATGTTTAGTTTAGGTTAATAATGATGTGTTGACCCCGCAGGCCGCAAAAGCTTGCGGGGTTTTTTATTGTAAGATGATGCTGACAAAAATAAACGCCTGGTGTATTAACCTCGAAATAAGGCCCGAGAAATATGCCGAATTCGTAAAACAACCAATACCTTTTGATGTAACCAGGTTCAATGCCATTGCCAACAAAAACGGCATGCTTGGCTGCATTGACTCACATCACACAGTAATGAAATCTTTCGGTAATGGCCTTAATATGATTTTTGAGGACGATGCAGAATTCATAAACAACTGGGACTATCTTGCCCAAGCCATTACACAACTCCCTGCCGACTGGCATTGCCTTTATCTTGGCGCCATGCTTCATAAAACAATAACACGTTTCAGCAAAAACCTTTTCAGGTTAGAGCATGGATGGTGCACACACGCAGTACTGCACAACGGCAAAACAATTGCATCTGAGATCCTGAAAAAATCGCCCGAGCAAATACACAAGGAGTGGAATAACATTGACACCTACTTTGTGTACGAAATACAGCCCAAATTCAACTGCTTCCTTATTGACCCCATGATAGCCCTGCAGCGCCCCTGCCATTCCGATATCATTAACCAACACCGCGATTACAGCTTTTTAGAAAACTTCAAAAAACACACATCATGAACCACGAAACAGTAACCTTTAACCTGGCAGCAATTCCTTCACGAACCGAATCGCTGCACAAAGTAATACTCTCAATTCTGCCACAGGCCGATGCCGTTAACGTTTACCTCAATGGGTTTGAAACCGTTCCGCAATTCCTTTATCACCCCAAAATTCATTGTTACAAATCGCAGGAGGAAGTTGGCGATTTAGGCGATGCCGGAAAGTTTTACAGGGTAGCATCATTAAAAGGATATATCTTCACGGTTGATGACGACCTGGTCTACCCTAAAGATTATGCCGAAACCTTAATCAGGCAAATTGAGCGATTTAAAAGAAAGGCTGTAATAACCTGCCATGGCCGCAGGTTCAATATAGGAAGGCCCGTGCAAAGCATTTACAGAG
>CAYTUA010000109.1:0-2633 GCA_964440855.1 uncultured Lentimicrobiaceae bacterium | reverse complement strand
CCTTTGTGCTTCATCAATAAAAACCACTTTGTGCTTTCCAACAATGCTGCGCAATTGTTCGGTATTGGCACCCTCCAGCATCGTTTTGGTAACCGGATTATCGCAGTTGAGAAAATAATGGCCCTCAAATTCACTAACGATCTTTTTGATTAAGGTGGTTTTGCCGGTTTGCCGCGGTCCTAAAAGTATAATGGCCTTGCCGGTACCGGATTTATTCCTGATTATCTGTTCGAGTTCACGATGTATCATGACAATAAATTTTTGCAAAAGTATTAATTTAGTGATTACGTTCACCAATTTAATATAAAATTGGTGATTACGATCGCTGGATTTATAGTTTATTTTTATGGATTGTTTTATATCATCTTACAACTTTGATAGAAACGTGGGTTATTTCTGATGGCCGCCTTTTTTTATCCCAAACGGCCCTTACGTGCCGGCTTCATGTAAAATTGCCTGCCATAAGCATCTGCTTTAACGATGGCCTCAAGTACCTTTTCTGCTGTTATGCCTTTTCCTTCGTGATGTATGGTTGAGCCTTCCTCGGTGGATTTCAGGGCAACTTTCATCAATTTTTCCCTGTCTATTTCCTGAACTCCAATTTCGGCTAAGGTTACCGGAAGGCCAACAGCGAGACAAAAAGCTGTAACTTCATTGATTTCTGCTTCAGGAGCATGCATCATGTGCAAGCCTGCCAGCAAGCCGAAAGCAACTTTTTCGCCATGATAAAAAGCATGTGTTTCGGGCAAAGCAGTAAATCCGTTGTGAATGGCATGAGCCGAAGCTATTCCGCCACTTTCGAAACCAATCCCGCTCAGCAAAATATTGGCTTCTGTAATATAATTCAAGGCAGGGCTCACCCTGTGTGCCTCATTATCAATTTTTGCCTGAACACCATATTTCAATAAAACATCATAGCAAAGCCTTGCCAGATTTTGACCAGCCATTGTGCTAAATCCCCCGCATTCATTTTGTGCTGAATTTGCGGCACAGGCGCGCGCCTCGAACCAGGTGGCAAGCGCATCGCCTATTCCGGCGACTAAAAACCTGACTGGTGCCTTTGCAATAATCTCCATATCTACCAGTACTACAGACGGATTTAAACGCTGATAATGCACCTTTTCAAATTCACCATCTGTTGAATAGGTTACCGCACAGCCACTGCAAGGCGCATCCGTTGAAGCAATTGTTGGAACTATAATCACCGGCAAACCGGCCCGGTCGGCTGCAATTTTAGCTGTATCAATGGCCTTTCCCCCGCCCATCCCTACAACCACATCCGCTTTTTCATTTCGAATGCGATTCGAAAAATCCGTTAATGCAACTTCACTGCATTCGCCACCAAAAATCTCAACAACAAACTGCTGCGAAAGCGGAGTATGGAAAAAACTCTCCGGCAGAAATTTTCTTGCTGATGGAGAAGCCAAAATAATTGCTTTGTTGCCAAATCGATTGATCAGGTGTTCAAGATTCAGAATAGTTCCGCTACCCTGAATGTACTTTCCCGGAAAACATGCTGTGTTGTTCATAATTTGGATTGTGTTTTGGTAAAACGTTTAACCGCACATATTTCAAATTTTTAGGTAAATCACAGACCTTTTTACAAGTAAATGCGAGTGCTCAAATTTACAGAAGAAAATAAAGTTTTGCAATTAAACGGAAAACATTAATGCTAAAAACTGCTATTCGATGTTGGATGTTCGCGGAGTTTGCTTCGTCAACCCGCAAAGGATTACAAAGAAGCTGAACGAGGCTTAACAGAAATTTAAACAGCAAATAAGTACCTCATTATTTGTTTAGTTCGATATATTATTATCTTTGCTGCCAAGCGATTCAAAACCAACTGCAAGTTGCTGATTACGAGTATTCATTAAAAAACAACAAATCCTATGAACACAAAAAATTTACTAATTGTTCTCGCCTTGTCAGTATTCACCATTGGCACTCCTGCTTTTGGACAAATCTCCATTAACCGCGCCGACTTCATCAGGCAGGAAGTATTTACTGACACAATAGTACAGGCTACTCCTGGCGGTATCCAAAGTCCGACCGAAGGCCCTAATCAAACCTGGGATTATTCATCCCTTGTTCAATTGAATATGTCCACTACTGATTATCACAGCGCTTCCGGTAGTCCGCATTTCCCCGACGCACTGAACTATTATGAAACAGATTTATTTTTCTATGACTTTCCTATCGAAGCTGATAGATATCATGCCCTTGATGATCAAGGTATTTACGAGCAAGGCAGGCTAATTACGGACATTAAGCACGGGGTTGGGAGCATAACCGGTAATCCCAATGATTCGCTGCGGTTTGTTGGCAGGGCTGATGTGTATGATGGACGATTGGATTTTGTTCAGTTCCCATTGTCCTATCAAGATGAGTGGACACAATCGCATATTGATGAATTACAATTTGAACTGAGCGCAGGTGCTTTTGGCCTGGTAAACGCACCGGGTTCGTACAAGCAATATGTGTCGCAAGAACGTACTGTGGTTGGGTATGGATCATTGATTATTCCAGACTTTGATGGGGAAGCAGGCGAGCCTATGGAAGCCTTGTTGATTAGGATTGATGATGTTATCATTGATAGCGTATTTCTGTTTGGCGAGCCAGCGCCTCCTGTGCTT
>CAYTUA010000108.1:0-5800 GCA_964440855.1 uncultured Lentimicrobiaceae bacterium | reverse complement strand
GCAGCCATGGAAACAACATGGGCAGCCACACAGATACGGGCATCAATTATTCCGTCGGCAATATGCATTACACCAAGCTTTTACGCGGCACAAATGATTGTTTCTTTGTTTCATTTATGCTTCGTGTTACTATTTTTATAAAAAGTGTCACAAAAGTAGGGATAAAACTTGTTGTTTGTTTCATCTCCGGAACTAATTCTGGTGTTAAATGGCATGATTATTTGGTATGTTTGATTTTAGATAAAGGCCAACTCATCGGCCCCCACTAAAATATCTTGTTCCAAAGTCCGTTATTGACTTCCCTTGCTTACTTTTGCATCTGAAATCCAAATCATGAAACATTTCAAACTGATATTGATACTCCTTGCTTTTGCATGCTGCCCGGCTTTTGCCCAAACACCTTCGGTGGGCAATTTTCAGGTGGACGAGCGCGAACTGTATGCTATGACCAAGCAGGTAAGCCAGTTTTTCAGCCGCTTCAATTACGAAGAGGATCAGTTTGGCAAAAAATACCATCCCGAAAGTGCCGAATACCGCAACAGCGAAAAAAGACGCCAACTGTTGCCCCTGCTGTTCGATCAGCAAAATCAACGCACATCCAGTACTTTGCGCGATTTTTTTATTGACGACCTGACGCTTGAAGGGGGCGAATCCTATCTGGAATTTCTGAACGGACGTTGGTATGCCGAACTGGCAGCCAAATTTATACACGAAGGGCGGGAGGTGGACATCATCCTGTTTCTGGCCGTGGAAAAGGAAAACCTGGGCTCCAAATGGGTGCTTACCAATGTGTATTATCCGGCTTTCAGCCGCATGTTTCCCAAAGGGGAAATGGCCGAACGCGAAAAACATTTTTTGCACCCCATGAGCCACGAGCTGGATTTTATGAATATCCACAAGGCTTTTGGTAGCCTGCAACTCATCGATTATTATGCACACAAAGACTTTTCGCCCGACCAGCTCAGCCTGTTTTTTTATGAGGTAAAAAAGGGGAGGCTTACCTTTAAATCTGTTGATCAACTTAAATTCCATATCTTTCAGGTCGATAATTGGTATTTTGAAGTGTCGTATTTCAACCGCAGCGGGATGAATTCCGGCTGGCTGATTTCGAATTTGATTTATATGACAGAAAAGGAAAAAACATCCGTCATTAATTTTTACGAACCATGAGTAATGCGTTACACAGTCTGTTTATCGCTTTGGGTGTATTGATTTCGCTTCCCCTTGCAGCGCAGCAATCCCAGTTGCCGGCAGCCGATATGGAGGACTACAGCCATCAAACAGAGCAGCTTGTAGAATTTCTTCAGGAAACCTTGAACTTTATTGGCCAGCCCGGATCAACTGTTCAGGAAAAGGAAATCATCATCAACGAAAGCTATTTGAAGTTTTTTCTGGATGCACAGGTGCAGATTGAAGACGACCTGGACGAAAACCGCGAAATTCCTATAAACAAAGACGTTCAGGCCTACCTGAAGGATGTGGATTTCTTTTTCAGACAGGTGCATTTTACGTTTGAAATAGAGAAAATTGATCAAATGGTCAGCCAGGCCGGGGATTTGTTCTTTAGGGTGGAGCTCAACCGCGAACTCAGAGGGATCACGCTGCGAGGGGATTCCGTTAACAATTTGCAAAAGCGGTTTATGGAAATCAACCTGGACCCGTTTCGCAAAGAGCTGAAAATCGCCAGCATTTATACTTCAGGCCTCAACGAGCGCGAGGAACTCCGCAATTGGTGGAATACCATGCCCATGGCCTGGAAACGATATTTTGGCCAAGAGGTGATGTTTGATGATACACTTTCGTTTGACAGATTGTTCAGCCTTACACCGGATGCTGTAATCGTGATGAGGCCCACAAAATTAATCCGCAGGGATACCGTGATGGTGATGGATACCGACACCTTATCATTGGCTTATCAACATTTGCTGCATGGCAGGCCACCCGACACGCTCCTTTTTAGGGCCGATACCCTCCTTGTGTTTATGCCGGATACCATCGTGACTGATATGGCGCGGGTGCATAGCACCCTGAAGCGGTTTACAAAACAAACCGAAGTGAATATTTCTTATAAACAGCAATTTGCATCGCTCGAACCTTTGGCACAACTCACGGATTTACGAATTGTTGATTTTTCCAACACACCCATTCATGACCTGTTGCCCCTGCGCAACCTGAACCAACTGGATGCCATTTATATGTCGGGCAGCTCGGTAAGTAATCTTACGCCACTGCGCTATTCAGTAAACATCAAAGAAATTTATTGCTTCGACACACCGGTTGATGACCTGAGCCCGCTTTCTGCTTTCAGAAAACTGGAGAAACTTTATTGTTTTAATACGGCGGTTTCTTCCTTGGAGCCTTTGCGTAATTTGCCTGAATTGATCGCTTTACGGGCAGGAAAAACAAAGGTTAATAACTTGGAACCGCTTTCAAACCTGCACAAATTGCGCTTGCTTGATGTGAGCCAAACAGCCATTTCCGACCTTTCCCCCTTAGCAAACCTAAAAGAACTACAAATGCTTGTTTTTGAGCAAACAGCAGTTTCTTCACTGGAGCCATTGCGCGATTTGGCGGCCCTCTCCATCATACAGTTTAGCAATACCAACGTGGACGACCTGTCGCCCCTTGACGGTAAAAACACAGCCCGAAAAATTTATTGCGACAACACCCTTGTTAGCAGCGAAATGGCCGTTCGGTTTATGCGTAACAACCAGGGCAGCCTCGTTATTTTTGAATCGGAGGAATTGTCGGCCTGGTGGAATAGTTTGCCTATCTATTGGAAAGCATTGCTAAGCGAGCAAACAGGGAAACCCCAAAACCCCGGAACGGAAGATTTGCACGAAATTATCAATATCAAGCAGCTTGACCTGTCGGGCAACCGTTTTTTGCAAAACCTGCAGCCGGTGGGACGCCTGGCCAACTTGAGCTATCTTTCGCTACGGCAAACCGAAATAGTTGACCTGGGCCCTTTGATCGGGCTGAATGCATTGGTTGAACTCGACCTGAGCGATACACGCATCAGCGACCTGATGCCCCTGAATAGCCTGATTGGTCTGGAGCAATTGAATATTGAACGGACAAGGGTGGAGAATCTGGAGCCGATTGCCAATCTTACAGGCCTCCGCCTGGTTTATGCTGATAACAGCCGTGTGGATAAAAAGGCTGTGGAGAAACTAAAGTCAGCCATTCCTAATACCCTGATAATTTTCCAGACAAATGAGCTGCAACAATGGTGGAAAAATTTGCCCGATCGGTGGCGCGATGTTTTTGAATCCTATGTGCCTGTTGATGCAAACCCCACGCCAATACAATTGCAAAGCATTGCCGAGCTGCGCCATATTGAATTGGAGGGCATTCAATTCAGCACACTGGAGCCCTTGCGCAAACTGCCGTATCTCGAAAAATTGGTTGTTGTTTCCACAAGCATAAGCGACCTGCAGGCCCTGTCAGGCAACAAGCGGCTGAAACACCTTGAGCTGCCCAACAATCCGGTCAGCAACCTGAAACCAATTAATTCGCTCACGAAGCTCGAAGTTTTGAACATCGAAAACACCCCGGTTTCAGATTTATCGGCAATCGGTCAGCTCGCTGACTTGCGCACCTTGAACATCTCAGGCACCCAATTGCGCAACCTGAAAGCACTTTCGGATTTAACCACCCTCGAAGACCTTTCATTCTACAATACGCGCATCCGTAAAACCAGCCCCATCGAGAACCTGCCATCCTTGAAATATGTAAAATGTTATAACACAAGGATTTCATCCAGGAATATTCAAAAATGGCGCAACAAAAGGCCCAACCTGAACATCCTTTATTACTAATTGTACAAGCAACGAATAAAAAGGGAAAACATGCTGTAGCCTATTTGTGGTACATCATTACTTGTTTAAACTAATTCTAAATTACATCTTTAAGCTTTTTGATGGCAGAAAAAAGCGGCTATTGTCCTGTAAAAGCCTATTTTTGCAAAAAAAATAGCGGTTTATGTTTTTTTTCGGTCCATTGTCAACGCATTTGCCCTACATCCTTCTGGGTGTGGTGTATTTGGCGTCGGTTTCCTTCTATTCGCTGAAGGTGATGACCGGCGATGGCCCAGAAGAAAATACACATGAACTCACCTACCTTGCTGACAACAGCGAAACAGATGCAGATGATAAGCTCTTTGTTTTTGATTATGTAAATCAGGGAATCAGCGATCTTGCATCTAAAGAAACCGAAAGCAGCCTCTGTTTTCCAGTTCTTTCGACACGCCTGAGGGGCAGTCCGGGACATCTGTTGTTTTCGGAATTCTATTGCTTCAACAGTTTTGGCAGACCACCTCCACAACCGCTTTCTTAAGATTATAACACCCCTCTTTGAATAGCTATAGGCTGTTTTGATGGAGGTATTATAGCCCGATTGCATGCCTGACAAAACCATAACATGAAATGGCGTCAGCTTCTTATTCAATTTTTAATAGCCAAAACCTGAAATACTATTTAAGAAATGAAAAAAAATCATCTCATTGTTTTAATAATTGCGGTTGTCATTTCAGCCGCAAGCCTGCAAGCACAATCGCAACATGTTGTAATGGTTGACGATAGCTTGCATATGCCCAGTATATTTCTCGACGAAATTACCATACGGGCCCCCAAACAAGCCATGACACTGCGCGAGCTTCCGGCTTCTGCCTCTGTTGTATCAGCACGGGCCATTGAGCAAGCCGGCATCATGTCAGTAAAAGATATTACGGCTTACACGCCAAACTTTTTTATGCCCGACTATGGTAGCAAATTAACTTCGCCCATATACATTCGTGGCATTGGTTCGCGCATCAACGAGCCTTCGGTTGGTTTGTATGTGGACAATGTGCCACATTTTGACAAAGCTGCATTTGATTTCGACTTGTTTGATATCGAACGTATCGAAGTGCTGCGTGGACCGCAAGGCACCTTGTACGGACGCAATACCATGGGTGGAATCATCAATATTATTACCCGCTCCCCCTTGGATTACCAAGGCACCAAAGCCTTGCTTTCTGCCGGAAATTATGGCCGCTATCAAGCCGGAATCAGCCATTTTGCCAAACCAACGGATCAGTTTGGTTATTCATTATCGGTAAATTACCAGCAAAATGATGGTTATTTTACCAATGCCTTCAACAATGAGCAGGTTGATTTTGGAAACAGTATCGGTATCCGCAACCGCTTGGTCTGGAAAATCAATGAAAGGCTTACGGCCGAAAACTCCCTGAGCCTGGAATACAGCCGGCAGGGTGGATATCCTTATGCCCTTGTTGATTCGCTCGACATCACCAGGGATGTAAATTATAACCACGCCTCATCCTACGACCGCAACCTGGTTTCGAATGGGCTTGTGTTCAAATACAAAGCAAATCATTATGATGTGATTGCCACCACTTCCTATCAATACATTGATGGATATCAAGATGTGGATCAAGACTTTACAGCCGACTCGCTTTACCTGGCCACGCAAACACAAATCGACAATATGCTATCGCAGGAAATTGTGTTTAAGTCAAAGCCCAATAAAAGTTATGAATGGGTGAATGGTTTTTATGGCTTTTATCAGTTTTCGGACAAAGGCGTACATGTGTTCGACCAGGTAAGAAAAGCGCAAATCATCCGCAATTATGATGAGGTAAAACAAGGGGCGGCTGTATTTCACCAAACGACTATGCACAACCTGTTTATTGACCGTCTATCGCTTACTTTTGGACTGAGGCTGGATGCAGAAAAGAATGAGCTTACCTTCAGGAACGAAACATTGGTAGGTGGCAATAGTGTGGCTCTTACAGATA
>CAYTUA010000107.1:0-5120 GCA_964440855.1 uncultured Lentimicrobiaceae bacterium | reverse complement strand
CTGTGTGCCGATATGGCTCACCTTGCTCAGCCCCTGGTAAAAACAGGCTTGTTTTCGGTAGATAAATCGTTATTGTAATGATACCCATCCTGGCTAAAGGCCTTCAGCTGATCGGCCTCCACAATTTTGTTGCGGATGATAAAGGAGGCCATCATGCCCCGTGCTTTTTTAGCAAAGAAACTGATGATTTTGTACTGCCCATTTTTGAAATCTTTAAAAACAGGTGCTACAACAGCTGCTCCAATCTTTTTAAAATCAACACTTTTGGCATATTCCACCGAGGCAAGGTTCACAATCAGGCTGGAGTTGGTTTCTTCGAGCGCACTTTTAATTGATGCGGTGATACTTGGTTTCCAAAACGCATACAAATCCTTTGCTTTGCCCACTTTCAGGTCTGTACCCATTTCGAGTCGATGTGGCATGATCAGGTCAGTTGGCTTGAGGATTCCATACAAACCCGACAGTATGCGCAAGTGCTTTTGTGCAAATTTTATGTTTTCTTCAGATAGTGTTTCAGCTTCGAGGCCTGTATATACATCGCCCTTAAAGGCATAGATGGCCTGGCGGGCCTTGCCGGGTTCGGTCGCTTTTTCCCAATCTTGATAACGCTCCACATTCAGCATGGCCAGGTCGTTGCTGATATCCATTAACTTGATTAAGTCGTTGGCCTTTAGTTTCTTCATTTTTCCGGCCAGCGTTTCCGACTTTTCAAGAAACTCAGGCGTGGAATAACCTTTGCTTGGAACAGGCGATTCAAAATCAAGTGTTTTGGCAGGCGAAATCAGGATAATCATATCAGGCTTTTGTTTAGTTTACCAAGTAAATGTGGGCAGTATGAAAGGGTTGTGATTGTTAAACAAGTGTCGGTTGTAGTAAGGGTTTGAGCCCCTAGAATAATCAATGGCACCGTTGATCTGGAAATTGTCCGTAACATTAAAATTAAAGCCAGCCGTAAACCCTTCATTGTTAAATTGAAAGGCGTGAGGATTTGCTGTGGGTTGGGGGGCCGACATATCAAATTGTTTATAAGCTGTACCATGCAAACTCAGCCTGTCGCTCAAATGATAAATGCCCGAAACGCGCACAGTGGTCACACTAACATCCCTTTTAGTGAGGTTCAGCTGCTTTTCTGCTGGCTCAAAAGTGTAAAAGGAATGATTAAAACCCTGATAAAAAGAAGTGCTGAATTGCAGCTGAAAACGTTTGTCCACCGGAACAGTAACAATAGGAGCAATATAAGTGCCGAAACCACTTCCAATGTGGTTTCCCGAAAAAAACATACTACCCATTTGCAGGTTCACCTTTAGTTTGGCATGGTCCGGGGCTGTTTGCCTTTCAGCAATACCACCAAAACCTTGTTGGTTTTGCAAGCCAAACCCCGTTTGGGCAGATACGTTCAATGCTGCACTGAGGAATAAAATTAGGATGATTTTAGTTGTTTTCATAGCACAAATATAGTTTATTGTTATATATCAACCCATAGCAGCGATAACACCCTCTTCTACCAAATCCATGTAGTTGAGGTCGGCAAGTTCAAAATTCGTTCCTTTTTCGCTGAGGTTCATACGGATTACGCCTAACAATATGAAGTCAATCAGGATTTTATCGGCTTTCTTGAGGGGTATTTGGCATAGTTTTGAAAAGCCATTGCGGCTGATGGGGCCATTCGATTCCAAATGATGCAATAGCTTGCTTTCTGTTTGGGTAAAGGAAACCCGCACGGGTATCTTTGATTTTTGCCGTTTCCACACCTGAAGCAGGATGTAATTGGCCAAGAGGTTTTTATCGCCAACACGCACAAACACCTTGTATTCATTGTTTTTGTCGGGGGCCTTGTGTTTGTCGGTTTTACTTCGTGGCACGGTTACCTCCAAAACAATTTTCCCGTTGATGTTCCATTCCCTGGTTGTAAAGGGCACTTCGGGGCGGCAATACAGCTGTGCAGCGGCTTCTACCATATGAAATTCTTCATCGGAGCGCACACCTGCAATGGCACCATTGTCCTTAACGCCTACCAGTAGTTTTCCGCCGTCGGTATTGGCAAAAGCCACCAGGGAACGGGCAATTTTTTTGCTGTCGGAAATTTCAAATTTGAAATCCAACTGCTGATGCTCCCCCTCTTCAATCAGGTTGTGAATAAATGCTGACATGCTGCAAAGTTATTACAATGACATAAACGAAAAAGGGACCCAATTGTTTTTTTGGGTGTGAAATTACAAGGCCGGATTGGGTGTTTATAGGTGTTTAAATTTTGTAAATGAACTACATATACGCATAGCCCACATAGCAACGCTCAAATAGGAACTGCAACAAAATAATAGCTTACGAAAAACAAAATCAAACAAAAACAAAATTCGCTTTGGATGTATTTTTTTCGCAATAGCGGCAGCTTAATTTCATTTTTCCTTCCTCATCATAAATCACCTTGAATTGTGTTTCAACCTGTTCCTTGTTTGTGATGCAGTTGGGGTTGAAGCACTTCACAATTTTTTCTATCCGTTCTGGTGTTTTTACATCTGATTTATAAACCACCTCATAATCCTTGATAACAATCAGGGTGGCACTTGGGGCAACCATTGCAATTTTATTTATTTCGTCCTTCTCAAAAAACTTGTCGCTGATTTTAATGATGCCTTTGAGACCATACTTTTTGCTTTCGAGATTGGTGCCGAAATACACCTGGCGGTGGGTTTTGTCGAGGCCCAATATGCGGATAACCTGAAAAACGCTTTCGGTAGGAATATGATCAATTACAGTTCCGTTGCTAATGGCCGAAACTATCAGTTCTTTTCTTTTTTTACTCATGATTTCAATTTTTTTTATTTACGCAATTTATTTCAATCCCATTATTGAGGCAATCAAGGCCTGTCGTACATAAACACCATTGAGGGCTTGCTGAAAATAATAAGCCTTGGGGTTGCCATCAACATCTTCGCTGATCTCGTTTACGCGGGGCAGTGGGTGCAGCACTTTCAAATTGTCTTTGGTGCCGTCGAGCATGCTGTTGTTGAGGATGTAGGCGTTTTTAACCTTTTCGTAATCAAGTGGATCGGGGAAGCGTTCGCGCTGTATGCGGGTCATATAAATAATATCCGCTTTGGGGATGGCTTCAGTAAAATCAGTGTATTGCTCATACGAAAGTTTGGCTTCTTTGATATGGCTTTTTACAGCACTCGGCAATTTCAGCTCAAGTGGCGAAACGAGGTGGAAGCGTGTGTTGAAAAGGGATAGTGCGATGGTGAGGCTGTGCACGGTGCGTCCGTATTTGAGGTCGCCCACAAAAACAATGTCTAAGTTGTCGAGCGTTCCCTGCGTTTTTCGAATGGAATATAAATCGAGCAAGCATTGAGTTGGGTGTTGGTTGGCTCCGTCGCCGGCATTGATAATGGGCACCGACGACACCTCACTGGCCCAGCGGGCAGCACCATCCACCGGGTGGCGCATCACTATCAGATCGGAATAACTGCACACAGTAAGTATGGTGTCTTTGAGTGTTTCGCCTTTTTGTACACTGGAAGTGGCTGCGCTGCTAAAACCAACAATACTGCCGCCCAGCTGCTGTACAGCACTTTCAAAACTAAGTCTTGTGCGGGTTGATGGTTCAAAAAACAAGGAGGCGATCACTTTGCCGTTCAGGATACTTTGGCGAGGGTTTTTTTCGAATTCTTCAGCCAGGTCGAGGATCTGGATAATCTCCTCTCTGCTGTAGTCGTTGATGGATACTAAGCTTCTGTTCTTCATTGATATGGGGTTAAGGTTAATTTATAGAAATGGGGATTTTCAGGCAAAAAAAATGCGGCAAAAGCCGCTACTGGAAGGAAAGCATAAAAAAAGCAAGCCTGCTGTGCATGACTTGCCATAGATATTTTACTTATTGAAAGCGCCGAGAACAACATAATCTTTTACTGTTTTCGGAATGCAAAAATAGGACTAATCGATGGGTACGACTAATTTAGTTATCGACAAAGGACAAAATACCTGTTAATAAACCAAGCTTCAACAAGCTATCAGTGTCTTTGGAGCAGGTAGCGTTGTGCGTTGGCACCTGTTCTTTTGTTGCCATTCCAATCAAGTTGCAGGAGGTTTTTGTTTTCGAGCAGGTATTTGTTTGGTTCGTCGGCCACCCCAATTAAGGTGACAATATTGTCAGCAAAAGCATACTTGCCCGAACGGGGTTCACTTCTTTTGTCGGACCCAACATATTTTTGGCTTAAATGAAAGGTCATATCTTCATCAAGCTGCAAATGCAGGGCAATACCCTCACAGTCGGTACAAGGCAAAAGGCCTTCGTAGCTACCAATGACAATCCAAATATCCTTTTGTTCCATGTAATCGACTGCATCGGTTTCTTCAACCTTGTTTTCATCAATTTCTGACATAGGCCTTTCCATGCGCAATTCAGGCGAAGCTTGGCTTGTTGTTTCGGATGGGCTGTTGCAACTAAATTGAAAAACGGTGAATAAAATGGCTGTTGAAAAAAGCATGGTTGTTTTCATAAATGCTTTGTTTTACTGGTTGATTACTTGTAATTTAATTTGAATGCTTGTTTTGATAAGCAAATGTAGCAGATTTTGACATTTAGCAGACGTTTTTGTTTTATTTTTAACTTACGAACCAATATCACATGCGATGATTAAATTTTTAGAAATTTTCAGGCTGATTGCTGTTTCGGCAGTAATCTTTTTCGGGTATTATTTCTACAGCGACGAACCGGCCAAACTGCTGCATTTTATGACACCGTGGCTGGTCGTTTTAATTGCCGGGCTTTCCGGTTTGGAAGGGCTGCTATTTGGCAGTAAATCGGCCAAAGCAAAGGGGTATGCTGGGGGTAACGAATATCAGATACAAACAGATCTTATATTTCTCGCAATGGGAATTGTAGCTGTATTTCTTTATTTTGCGAATTGGGGTGAAAAAGCCGATCTTACGCTGGCACTGCTTTTTATGCTTTCGTTTTTCTTTTCATCACTCAACCATGCCTATCAAGCTGTATTTAGAAGCAACAAATCCAGGATCAATATGCTGAGACCAGTTATAACGCTGGCCATGATTGCATCCTTAATTTATCCGGTGGTGAAGTCGTTTGGCTGATTTGTTTTGAGTTTTCGTGACAGATACGC
>CAYTUA010000106.1:0-4303 GCA_964440855.1 uncultured Lentimicrobiaceae bacterium | reverse complement strand
GGTTGCTTTGTTACTCTACTGCTTGCCATGTACATAACCGGAATTTTCAGTTATGTACTAAACAGCATCATTGATCCTGATTATATGCCCCGCAAGGTTGACGGCATGCTCGACTCTTATGAACGGCTTGGTGTACCCGAGGAAGCCCTCGATGAAATCATTACCAAAATGGAAACACAGATTGATCCTGCAAAGCAATTGATCAGAAGCCTTTGGGTTTCGCCACTTGTAGCCCTGGGCCTCAGTGCCTTGCTTGCTTTGTTTGTCAAAAAAGACAAAACCACTACTACGAATATTTAGTATATTACCACATGGATGTTTCTGTTGTTGTGCCCCTATTCAACGAGGAAGAATCGCTTACCGAACTGACTGAATGGATTGTACGGGTCGTTGAAAAGGAATCTTTTGCTTACGAGATTATTTTTGTTGATGATGGTTCAAAGGACCAATCATGGGCCATTATTGAGCAATTGGCGGCCAAAAACAATGCCATAAAAGGGCTTCGTTTTCGCCGGAATTTCGGAAAGTCTGCTGCTTTGCACGAAGGTTTTAAAGTGGCAGCAGGTAAAGTGGTTATCACCATGGATGCCGATATGCAGGACAGCCCCGACGAAATACCTGCCCTCTATCACATGATTGTTGACAACGGACTTGATTTGGTTTCGGGCTGGAAGAAAAAAAGGCACGATCCCATCAGCAAAACAATCCCGTCGCGCTTTTTCAACTGGACCACAAGAAAAATAAGTGGTATCAAACTGCACGACTTCAATTGCGGCCTCAAGGCCTATACCAATGAATTGGCCAAGAATTTGGAGGTTCACGGCGAAATGCATCGTTATATTCCGCTTCTGGCACGCTGGAACGGGTTCACCAAAATTGAAGAAAAAGTAGTTGAGCACCGCAAAAGGCAATATGGCAAAACAAAATACGGTATGAGCCGCTTTGTAAAAGGGTACCTCGACCTATTGTCTATTACTTTTACCGCGCGTTTTGGCAAAAGGCCCATGCACCTGTTTGGCACATTGGGTACCTTCATCTTTATTATCGGATTTGGCATCGCCGCTTATTTAGCCTATACCAAATTTTTTATGGCAGCTTATAAAATGACCGAAAGGCCCTTATTTTACTTCGGGTTACTTGCCATGATCATTGGTACACAATTATTTATAACCGGTTTCCTGGCCGAACTTGTTTCACGTAGCGGTGCTACTCAAAAAAACAGCTACAGCATATCTGAACAAATAAATTTTACACACAAAGCATAAACTTAAAACATTAAATGAAATTTCACCTGGTATCCGGAGGTTGCGGCTTCGTTGGGCGCAACATGGTAAAGCGGTTGTTAAACACCACCAACGACAAAGTTTTTATGATTGATGACCTTTCCATCGGGAGGCATCCATCAACATGGTTACATGATTATACATCAAGGCAACTTGATGATATTGAAATTATTGGAAAAGATGAACGGCTCGTTTTCTGGAAAGGCGATTTCCGCAACCTATTGTTTTATATGCGTGAGAATCCCCGCTATTTACAGGAACGTTATCAACTTGATTTTGAAAAATTCAGCGATGTTTATCATTTTGCTGCTATTGTCGGTGGCCGTTTGAAAATTGAAGGCGACCCCATGATGGTTGCCCTCGACCTCTCTATTGATGCCGAGTTTTTCTATTGGATTACCCAGCACAAACCTGAAAGGGTCCTTTATCCCAGCAGCAGTGCAGCCTATCCGGTAAGCCTGCAAACCACACAGGACGCCATTGCATTGAGTGAAGGAGATATTGATTTTAAGAAAAATCTGGGCACACCTGATATGACCTATGGTTGGTCAAAGCTTACCGGTGAATTTCTGGCACAAATAGCTGCAAAACATTATGGTGTAAGGGTGGTGTGCATCAGGCCATTTTCAGGCTACGGCGAAGACCAGGAACTCTCCTACCCTGTTCCGGCCATAGCTGCACGTGCGGCAGGAAAAGAAGACCCTTTTGAAGTGTGGGGTTCAGGCAAGCAAGGCCGCGACTTTGTGCATATTGATGATGTGATCGATTTTATTCATCTGCTTATGGACAAGGTAGGCGATGGCTCAGCTTATAATATCGGGTCGGGTAAACTCACGTCATTTTTAGAACTGATTGAAGTGTTTGCCGATATAGCCGGGTATAAACCAGCAATAAAGCCTTTACTCGACAAACCTGTTGGTGTGCATTCGCGCTATGCGAATATGGATTATGTAACCCAAAAATTCGGTTGGAAACCAAAAATCTCGCTGAGGGAAGGCATGAAACGTGTTTATGAAAGGCAACTTGCATTGATTCAATCAAAAGGCTAATCCGCTAGCCTGACTTATGATCAATTACCACAAGCACTGGCCCGAGCAATATCGCCTGGGGCAAACGGGCTGGGATATCGGCTATGTTTCGCCTCCCATCAAAAACTATCTGGACCAGTTGACAGATAAACAGCTACGTATATTGATTCCGGGAGCAGGCAAGGGCTGGGAAGTGGCATATGCACACCAGAGTGGATTCGGGCAGGTGCATTATCTTGATATTGCAGCAGATGCAGCACAGCATTTCAGAACCGTTTGCCCGGGTTTTGATAATTCAAAGATATATCTGGAAGACTTTTTCGCACACAATGGCTGCTATGATTTGCTGGTTGAGCAAACCTTTTTCTCATCCATTCCTCCAAAGATGCGCCAAGCCTATGCGAAACATGCAGCAGAATTGTTGCAACCGAGCGGCAAATTAATCGGTTTGCTCTTCAACCATCATTTTGCCCATACAGGGCCACCTTTCGGTGGAACAGCTGAAGAATACAAACAGCTTTTCACCCCCAATTTTCACATAAAAACTTGTGAAACAGCGTATAACTCTATCAAACCCCGATTTGGCCGTGAACTTTTTATTATTTTCGAACGGAAATGACTTGCATGATTACCGGATAATTGCCTATTTTCGCTTTCTGATAATCGATTGAAATAAACAACCAAACGCATCAATTACTATGGAACAGATTCAAATAAAATCCATTGGCGCTATTACCAAAAAAGAAAACCTGGCTTCGGTTGAAGACGATACCAGAAGCAATGCCCTTGTATTGGAGTCCTTATTTCCTTTTCCGGGCTATCATGGCACAACCGTGCCTGACCGCACCGATCCACGCTCCTTGTTTTTGGTCACCAAACAAATGTATGACGACGATACCATCATCCGGGCCATCAGGCAGGTAAAGCAATATTTTCCACATTATTTTGATGGTGCTCCCGGACGTATCACTGTATTCAACGAACCCGCCCGCTCAATTCGTATTAAATATTTACACTACAATCAGGTAGGCGATTTGGTTAGTGCTTTTCAGAATGCCGGTATTCAATTCAGGCGCGAAGAAAAGGTAGCTGAGTATATCAGCCTGATTAAAATAACCAAGTATTTCATTATCAATCCTGTTTCAGAAGGAATATTCAACGACTCGCAGTGGAAGGAAATGTATTACCTGCAAATGCCTGTGAAAATGGATTGGGATAAATTTGAGGAAATTTCTACAAGCATCAAGCACAATGTGGAGGACAAAAACTATGATGCTGCGCTCACCCATATGTATGACGAAACCGGGGTGCTTGATTTCGTGCGTATATATGATGAACAATGCTGTCAGGGTAAACTCCTGTTTATACGCGACAAATACCTGGAAGCGATAAAGTATTTGTAGATACATTTATTTGCCAATTGGATTTTTTTGCAAACCAGTTAAATACATTGCATTCATGTTTGAATTTATCCGCAAAGGTGCTTCAAAACTATTTCAACCATTGCAGTTTAATGAAGAGACCTTGCTGATACTATCGGAAGGTATCTCATTTTTTTCGCTGGTTGTATTGGCCATTATTGCCTACTACCTGAGTTGGTATATTATAAAGCGTACGCTCATTGTTATCATCACAAGATCAGAAAATAAATATGATGATATTCTACTGAAAAACAAGACGATTTCCCGTTTTTCCTATTTAGTCCCTTCCTATATCATCAATACATTTGCACCGGCCACATTGCCCTCTTTTCCGCAAGCGTATGAATTTGTACAAAACACCATTGAAGTATATGTGGTTTTTGTAGTAGCACTCGTGCTCGATAGTTTATTGTCCACTGCCCACGATATTTACAAAACCTTTGAGGTAGCTAAAAGCAAGCCTATCAAGGGCTTGGTGCAGGTTTTGAAAATTGTTTTGTACATAGCAGCCGGCTTGATGATTATCGCTACACTTGCTGGTCAGTCGATTGGTTCGATGCTCATTGGGTTG
>CAYTUA010000105.1:0-3434 GCA_964440855.1 uncultured Lentimicrobiaceae bacterium | reverse complement strand
CCACTTGCTGTGGGCGAAGCCGTTAACACAATCTCGTCCAGGTTGATGCCCGTTTGAACAACAGCCACATCCAGCTCAAGGGTTTTTTTGGCAATGGCGGTAAATTTAACTTCGGTTTGCGCATAGCCCATACCGGCAACAACAAGTGTATGTTCGCCAACAGGCAGGTTAGTCATAATGTAGTGGCCGCTCGCATCTGTCATGGTGCCGATGCGCGTCCCTTTGATGATCAGGTTTACAAAAGGAAGGTGCTCCCCTGTTTCGGCATCCACAATATGGCCAAAAACATTGGCGTCGGTGTCAGGCCGCTGTGGTATTTCAGTTGCAAAAAGCGTAACAACCGACAACAGCAATATAAATTTAGTAAGCAATAGGTATTTCATGGGTTTCGTAAAATGTTAATTCGTAAATAGTTATACATTGAAACAAAACAGGCTTGTTGCCATGATTTTGCATCCGGTTTACAACCAGTTAGTCCTGGTGTTTAAAAAAACAATCTATGAATTAACAACAGGGGGGCCCCTTAAGGACAAAGTGGAGCGGCAAACGGACTGTACAAATACAGTTTGCCATGGTGCCTGAATGAATGTGCTTTTTTGTAAAAAAAGGCCGGCTATCAAAAGGACCGCAACCAACAGGGTGACGATTTGTGACAACTGCGTAAGCACGAACATTTCAAACTCGCCGTGGTGGTGCTTCTGAAAAGGTGTGGAAGCAGGTGTGTCGCTGCTATAAGGGTGGGCATGCTTAACCACACTGCCATCCTTGAGCAGGTGGAAGTGCCAGTTTACTGCCTGGTTGTGGTATAGCAACAACAAGGCTGGTAAACTCAGCAGCAATAAAACCTTACCCAATCGTCGAGAAAACAGCATGCGGTCCGCAATTTTAGTGGCGCAAAAATAAGAAAATTTGGATAGGGATGAGAGGGGGGTGAAACAAAGCGCAGTCGTTTCTCTTAATGTCCCTTAGGGCATTTTATGTGTGATGGTGAGCTATGAAATCTGCTTTTATTCTCCTAATTACCCCATAAAAAGCCATTTTATGTCTTAAAATTATGATCGAAATAAAAATCAATCCCAGGATAACAATACTGCTACCAAATATAGTCAGGACTAAAATTTTTGAGTTTAATTCGTTGTTCACAAAGATTACCGAAATTAGCAAAAATCCAATAAAAAAAAACAGCCCGATAAATGCTCTGGTCAAATAAAACCTATATTCGATTGATCTTTCATTTTTTTCATTGAATTCCGAAATCTTTATCTCTGCTTTACCTACACCTGTCCAAAAATTCAAATTTAAGTCAGGAGTAATTCGTATTATCTCATTCTTCATATGCAATTCGCTGTCATTTTTTATAACTATATACTTGCAAAGGCGAGGCAATTTGGTTTGTATTCCAAATTAAATGTTTCTATTTGAAACAATATAATGTTTAATAATGAAACATTGTGTATCTTTGTTACGTTTAACAACGAAATGCAAAATCGATATGAATATAAAACTGTCACAAAAGCAAATTGGCCAACGGATAGCCAAACTTCGCAAGTTGAAGGGTTTGTCTCAGGAAGATTTGGCCAAAAGTGTCAAGGTTTCCCGTTCATCACTTACTCAAATTGAGTTAGGGAACAGAGGTGTTGATATTCTTGAATTGCAAAAACTTTCAAAGGTTTTGGGGTTCTCTTTAGATGATTTTATGTCCGAAGATTTTTCTGCAAGCCAAGAAGTGGTTTTTAAAGAAGATAATGCGGCAAAGAAAGATGAGGAGCGTATTTCAGTGCCAACGCTTCAAGTCAATAAGCTTAAGAACGTCTTGTTGTATATGCTTGAGCGTTGTGCAGGTAAACCCAATGTTGGTGAAACCGTTCTTTTCAAACTGCTTTATTTCTCCGACTTCAATTACTATGAATTGTATGAGGAACATTTGACCGGGGCAAAGTATCGCAAATTACCTTATGGCCCTGTTCCTCAAATGCTCGATACAATCATCAATCAAATGCTTGATCAAGGTCAGTTACAAAGGGTAAAAACAACATATCACGGCTATCCGCAAACCCGCTACTTGCCTTTGGAAAAAGCTGACTTATCGGAACTGCGGGCAAGCGAAAAAGAAGTAATTGACAGAGTTATCGAGCAAATGAGCGATTGGTCTGCCGCTATGATCAGCGAATACTCTCATAAAGATTTGCCATGGGAGGTTACAGACGAAGGCAAAGACATCAGCTATGAACTGGCCTTTTATCGGGAATTGCCTTATTCCGTAAGAGTTTACGATGATGAAAATGATTAACGCATGGAGTTTGAGAAATTACCCGAATTTGAGAAGGATTTAAAAGCCTTGTTAAAAAAATACCGGACGCTGCACGACGATTTGGCCGAAGTAAAACAGATTCTTAAAAAACGACCCGATGAAAGGCCACCGTTTAGTTTTCGTATTGACAATTTAGGCTTGGAAAGATGTATCATCAAAGTAAAAAAGATTGCTTGTAAAGCACTAAAAGGCCGGGGTGTAAATTCGGGGTTGAGGCTGGTATATGCCTACTTTCCTGATGAACAAAAAATAACATTCATTGAATTGTATCACAAGAACGACCAGGAAAATGAAGATGGAAACAGAATTTTGGCCAATTTTAAATAAACAACATTCGGTCGGACGTGCTCATCCCTGAATAGGTAGAAGTGCCGGTTTTCTGTCGTGTAATACTGCTTAACTATTTATCATAATGATATTTACAGCCATAAATCAGCAGCTCCCTTTCATGAACCTGGTAAACAAGTCTGTGTTCACGGTCAATTCGACGTGACCAAAATCCGGATAAGTCATATTTCAGTGGTTCCGGATTTCCAAGTCCGTCAAATGGAGTGCGCTGTATGTCTTTAATCAATTGATTAATCCTCGTCAATGTTTTCTTGTCTACTTTCTGCCATGAAACATAGTCTTCCCAAGAGTTTTTTGAAAAGGTAATTATCATTATTCCTCGATTAAATCTTGTTTTACAACCTCTCCGTTTTTCATTTGTTGTATTGACTCATAAAGTCTGTCAGCATTTGCTTTGGAACTCAATAAATGTACTGTTTCCATGATGGAGTTGTATTCATCTAATGAAATCAATACAGTCCCTTTTCCGGTTTTACGTTTTATGATCAGGGTTTCGGAATTGTTTTCAACATTGTCAAGGTATTTTTTTAATTCAGTCCTGAATTCTGTAAAATTGGCTGCTATCATTGTTATACTATTTTTAAAGTTCTTAATTAAGTACAAATTTATGTACTTAATTTGGTTTACGCAACATTTATTCGGGGAAATTTTTGTTGAGGTTTGGTTTTTTGTAGCCTAACGGTCCTGGTATAGCCACAGTAGCGGATTTGCGGGCTTCGTCACTATCCACCGCTACAAAAGCCTACGCGTAGCAGCGAACTTAAAACTACCACCA
>CAYTUA010000104.1:0-6355 GCA_964440855.1 uncultured Lentimicrobiaceae bacterium | reverse complement strand
GCTCAGGAATTGGTCAAAGATTATTTGTGCGCCATTGTTAAAATCGCCAAACTGTGCCTCCCAAATGGTAAGCCGGTGTGGGGATGCCAACGAATAGCCATATTCAAAGCCTAGCACGCCATACTCTGAAAGGATTGAATTATAAACTTCAAACGAGCCTTGGTTTTCACGAATATGCTTGAGCGGAACATATTCCTGCTCAGAATCTTCAACCCGCAAAACAGCATGACGGTGCGAAAAGGTTCCGCGCTCAACATCCTGACCACTCAGGCGCACACAGGTGCCCTCGTTTACCAGGCTGGCATAGGCAAGCAATTCGCCCATGGCCCAGTCCAGTTTATTATCCTTAAAAACGGCATCGTGTCTTTGCTGCTGCAAACGAACTGTTTTGCGAAAAAAGTTCAGCTCATCCGGCAAAGACGATATTTTTTCGGTAAGCTGCAACAAGGTTTGTTTGTCAACAGCGGTATTAGGTGATTGGTCAAAATCTTCATCGGTCGCTTTTTTTATACCTTCCCAAGTATCCTTCAGGAAGTTGGTGATATAGGATTTTTGGCGCAATTTGGAACCGCTCAGGCTTTCCTCCAGTCGGTCGTTATTCTGCTGCTCCATCGAGGACACTTCTTCGGCATTTATAAGACCTTCCTTGATCAACCGGTCCACATAAAGCTCCTTAGGGTTGGGATGTTTTTCGATGGCTTTGTACAAAATTGGCTGCGTAAAGCGTGGTTCGTCACCCTCATTGTGACCATATTTACGATAACACAACAGATCGATAAACACATCTTTCTCAAACCTTTCGCGAAATTCCATCGCAAGCTGTATGGCATAAACAACCGCTTCTGCATCATCTCCATTCACATGAAATACAGGCGATTGTGTCACTTTGGCTACATCAGTGCAATAGGTACTTGAGCGGCCATCCAGATAATCAGTAGTGAAACCGATTTGGTTGTTGATTACCAAATGCACCGTACCCCCGGTTTTATAACCTTTTACTTCGGACATTTGCAGCACCTCATACACAACACCCTGTCCGGCTACTGAAGCATCTCCGTGAATCAAGATGGGGGTTACTTTTTTGAAATTACCGCCATGTTGCTGATCTATTTTTGCCCTTACAATCCCTTCAACCACTGGCGCAACTGCTTCCAGGTGAGATGGATTGGGCGAAAGTGTCAGGTTTACGATTTTGCCGTTTGTTGCTTTTCGCGCGGTTGTATAACCCAAATGGTATTTAACATCGCCCAGCAAAGTTTCATCCTCATATTCCTTGCCTTCGAATTCGCTGAAGATATCGCCATAAGGTTTGCGCATGATATTGGCCAACACATTGAGGCGTCCCCGGTGTGCCATTCCAATCACCATTTCCTCTACACCAATTTCTGCTCCTTTTTCCATGATGGCATCGAGTGCCGGGATAAGGGATTCGGCCCCTTCGAGCGAAAAGCGCTTTTGGCCTGGAAATTTTTTGTGCAGGAATTTTTCAAAACCAACTGCTCGTATCAGTTTTTTAAGAATAAAATGCTTATCCGATTCTGTGTAGGTTGGGGTGTTGCGGATTGGCTCCATTTTTTCCTTGAGCCATTTCACGATTTCGGTATTGCGCACATACATATATTCCACGCCCAACGACCGGCAATAAGTTTGCTCCAACATGCCAATGATATCGCGTAATTTGCTCTTGCCGATGCCCACTTCAGAACCAGCCTCGAAAAACAGGTCCAGGTCTGCTTCCGAAAGGCCATAATTTTCCAGTTCAAGTGTAGGTTTATAGGACCTGCGTTTGCGCACAGGATTGGTTAATGTGAATAAATGCCCCCTTTTGCGGTAGTCATCTATCAAATTGAGAACTTTGAATTCCCTTGGTGTAATAACTTCGGCTTCAGGTTTTTGCGCATAAGAACTTATCGCAAAATCAAAACCTTCGAAGAATTTCCGCCAACTTGCGTCAACACTTTCAGGATTATTTTTAAACGCCCGGTAAATTTCCTCAATGGCTGCCGGGTCGCTGTTATTTAGAAAGGAGTAGTTATCCATGTATAGAGGCACTTAGGTACAGGCTGCAAAATTAAGGAAATTATTAACCCATTTGCGTACTGCAATCGTTTTAAAGACAGCAAAGGCCACCAAAATTTTAACCAAACAACAAATCTAAAACTTAGTCGTAATCATGAAAATTTAATAAACACTTCTCCTTTGAACAAAACAGCTTTACATATTCTGATTACCTTTGCCACAAATCCGTTTGTTATGAGCATACTTCATATCGTTTGGGACGTTTCACCCGAAATCTTCCAATTTCCTGAATGGCTGCCACTTATTGGCGGAAATGGTGTAAGGTGGTACGGTGCTTTGTTTGCCGCATCTTTTGTAGTTGGTTATTTAATCATGCAGAAGATTTTTCGCCTCGAAAACATCCCCGAAAAAGTATTGGACGAGTTGTCAACCTATATGATTGTGGCCACTGTTATTGGTGCACGTTTGGGTCATTGCTTTTTTTATGAGCCTGATTATTATTTGAGTAACCCTATCGAAATACTAAAAATATGGGAAGGTGGCCTGGCCAGCCATGGGGCTGCGGTTGGCATCCTTATTGCCTTGTATTATTTTTCGCGTAAACAAAACAAAACGTTTTTCTGGACCATTGACCGCATTGTGATTGTTGTAGCCCTTGCCGGTTTCTTCATCCGCATGGGCAACCTGATGAATTCAGAAATATTTGGACATATAACCAGCCTTCCATGGGGCTTTCAGTTTGTGCGCTATTACGACCCAGCATTTACCGGCGACCCACGACATCCCACGCAGATTTATGAAGGCTTAATGTATCTTTTCACTTTCTTTTTACTTTACCGCAGCTATTTTAAAGGATGGGCCACCAAGCAACCTGGCTTGCTTTTCGCCATCTTCCTGATTTTGGTATTTGGATCACGCATACTTGTAGAATTTTTAAAGGAACCCCAGGTAGGTTTCGAAGCCGATATGACTTTAAATATGGGCCAATGGCTCAGCATACCGCTTGTTATAGCAGGTGCTTATATTTGGTATGTTGGTTGGAAAAAACGAACAGATCAAAAAAAACCGGCATAATACCGGTTTTTTTTCTCAATTCTACTTGAGTAATTGATTCTATCTTCAGCCTTTAGGGTAATTTAATGGTTTACAAATAATTTGATCGCTTTTTCCAAACCATCAGCACGCAAAGTAATGATGTAAATACCTGTTTTCAAATTCAGCGGAAACACATGATACCTGGCATCGGGTAAGCGCTTTTGCAATAGCTTTTGCCCGGAAGCACTGAGAATTTCTACTTCCAGATTGTTGAATGTCACCTCCGATTGAATGCTTAACATTCCTTCACGATAAAAAGCGCGTATTTTTCTTTCCGGGCTTTCTTTCACACCCACCAAACCCCAATCCTCTATCATCAGATCGTCGAGAAAAACACCAATTCCCTGTGGGTTATCGGCATGCCATGCCAGAAAAATATGTCCATCAAGTTCGGGAACAAGTAAGGCTTCGGCTTGCAGCCAGCCAAAGAATGTGATGTTGTCATCCTGAAATGCCAGATTCACCAACTGGTTGGTGTCGGCATCGGTGCCCCAATAAAACCCAATTTGCTCACTTGTATTGGGCATAAGACCACGATAATTGAAGCTGACGTTATACTCTTTAGTAACATCAACAGCAATAGGAGGCGAAATCAGCCAGTTGTCAAAACTTCTGACTTGACCTGCGGGTGAATAAATTGCTATCGATTTGGTACCTGAAGCACCAACAATGCTGGTTGAAGCCCAATGAAAACCGGGATAATCTGAGTAATTAACCGATTGCCAAAACTCAGGTAAGCTTGGCACATCCACATCCTCTGCATCAATCAGGTAAGGAAATTCAGCTATGGCAGCCATGGTCGTAAAGGTCCATATTTCGGAACAATCATCATTGGTTCCCTGGTTGTTTCGCGGAATAACCTGCACATAATAAGTTGTTAAAGGATCAAGATTTAACTGAATGGATGACGAAGTTACATTTTCGCCATTTAAAATATTGGATGGTGTTTGCAGGCCTTCGCCATCAGTACCAAAATACACATCGTAACTTGTAGCAAAGGAGGCAGGTTCCCATTGAATAAGTTGATTGAGGAAAGCATTTTCACCATTATTCTCCGGATCGATCAACCCATTGGAACAAGATGGCACATCCTCATAATCATCAATACCTGATATAATTATGGAGAAAACCTGATTGGCTGACAGGACTCCATCGTGATCAACTATAATATTGTAAATACCTTCTTCGGCCATATCGACATGAACCATTTCAACATTGTCCACATGGTTTTTGCCCTGATTGGTGGCTGGTACAGCTGGCAGATCAGGGTCAAGTTTCCAGGGATAAAAAGTGTTGCCATTGCCGTCCTCTAAACGCAGGTCCAGGTCGTGTTTGAGCACTGGTGTGCGGTCGTTGAGTGCCAAAGGCAAAAGATCGCCTGCGGGGTCGGTCCAGCAAATGGTAACCCGAAGCGGGTTTCCGCCTGCGACAGCTACTTGTCGCTGATAAGTTTCTCCGTTTGCAATCTCAATTTCATCAATTAATAGCTGGCCTTCAAAGTTTTCAGAAATAATATTGGCGGCCACTTCAGCATTCACCAAGCCCCATCCAAATATGTAATCGGGGCCTGGATTCGCGCCTGCCTCATCTGCCGAATGTATTACCAATCCTTTGAGTGTTGAAGCAAGCATGGGATTGCCTCCATTCAGATTTTGATAATGCAATTGCAACAAGGCCATTGTTCCTGCCGTGTTAGGAGTGGACATGCTTGTTCCATTCTTACTTGAATAGTGCGTATCACTATTTGAACCAGCACTAAAAACCCCAACGCCTTTGGCTACCACATCGGGTTTGATGCGTCCATCATCAGTGGGTCCCCAGCCGCTGAAACTACTCATTACTACATCTTGCGGTCCTGTGTAATCGAGCACTTCGCTAATGGCTCCCACGGCAAGTACATTTTTTGCTGTGGCACGGTCGGGGATGCAGTCATAACCATCTTCACCGCCATCCTTTTCGGGAAAACCTGGTTGTCCGGCATTGGATGGCCCTTCGCCCCTGTTGTTTCCGGCCGACTTTGAAATTAAATAATAAGGCGCATTGTAGGCCAATACATCCCAGGTGCGTGATTGCGGCCCATAAAAACCAAATTTATAGTCCTCCACCGGCGATATGCTTGAGTTGCCATACCATTGCCAACTGCCTGATCCACTGCTCCAGCCTGTAAGCTGACTATAGGAATGGTTTGATATTTCCATGCCATTCAGGGCAGCTGCCGTCATTTCCGAATTGTCGTTTGAGCTGTTGTAGGCCTTTAATTCGCCGGCATAAGCCATACCGCGCGCGTCAGCATTTATGCCTGCGGCCACCATCGTACCTGCCACATGGGTAGCGTGGTCGCTCATTGAGGATGGGTTGTCTATTTGGGTCACCCGCGAAACGCCCTGATCCATAAATTCCACATGGCTATTGCGCACACGGCCACCATCCCAAACGCCAAGCTTATCATAGCCTTCTCCGGTGAGCTCCAATCCTGTGTTGCCGCCGGGCATCAATTGATTGGCGCGCGTGGTTATAGCAGCTCCCACATTGTCTGATGCATAATAAACCGGCTGGCCTTCAACCACATCAAACAAAATCACCCAGCCTCCATCGGGTGTTTCGTAATAAACCGGCACACCATGCAAGTCAACATAATCTTGAACACGTTGTTGCATGGCTTGCCATTCGGTCTGTTGTTCTTGGGCAAATTGTTGCAGAAAAACCTCATTTGTTTTTGCCTGAGCATAACTAATAATGGATAGTAGGCTGAAAATAAGGAATATGCACGCAGCACGTAAACAGGAAAGTATTGAATTGGTCATGGTTGTAACGAATTGGTTAGGGCTCAAAAATAGTAAATTGTTTGAATTGCCCACACCGAAAAAAACCCGGACAAATTTGCCCGGGTTTCCTTCGTTACAAAAATGCTATCCTAATTTATAAAAAACTTGACTGTTTTATTGAGTTTTTCTGAACTCACTTTCACAACATAAACCCCGGTTGGCAAATCAATTGCAGTTTCGTATTGCATAACTCCGGGAAGCTGCTGCTGCAGCAAAGATTGACCTGCTGCATTTACTACTGACAATTCCATGCCTTCGAGGCTGAATTCAGACTGAATAGAAAGTTTTCCATCGCGGTGCAGGACCCTGATCTGCTTTTCGAGGCTTTCGGCAACGCCAACCATGCCCCAGTCTTCAATGAGTATTTCATCAAGGAACAAGCCAATACCAGAGGGATTGTCAGCCAACCACCCTAA
>CAYTUA010000103.1:0-16971 GCA_964440855.1 uncultured Lentimicrobiaceae bacterium | reverse complement strand
TGGGTTGCTTGCCGTTGTCCTCCTTTCTTTAATAAATTATAAATAAATGATTTAATTGAAATATCGTGTTGCTTAGTATCAAAATGATTAAAGCCTTTTGTTAACTCGTCAATCCCGGATGGGTGGTTCAAAAAAGTAAATGAATGTGTGCCTTGTCTTTTGAACAAGTTAATCTGCAGGTATGCAAAAAAAGGCATACCTAGCATAATTGCTATGGCAATAGGTTTCGTCATCATTTGAAGCAAGGCAATCAATGAATCGGTTTAAGCCGACTCCCTATTATGACAAACTAACAGGCATCAAACCCCTACTCCAAAAGCAAAAAAAAAATGGTTCTATTTTGACTAATTTTCTAAATTGTTGAATAGATAGGTGTTAGTATTTATATTTATAAAATAATTAACATCTGTTAACATACTGAATGAATCAATAGAAATTCGGTTGAAAAAGGCTAATTGCCCAACAATAACAAGGCTTTTTAACACTTTATATTTATCTTTGTATTGTAAAATTATACTCCAGTGACCAGATTTATAACTGTTTAGTAAGCTTTCCAAAAATTTCGTTGGGACAATATACCGACGTGGCGTTGGGATCAGGCGGGCTGAACCGGGTTCGTCACCGGCTGACCACAAAACGGAATCGCAATGCCTTGTTTTGGGAAATAAGCTGCCCGTAATAAGCACCCATGGGCAAACCTGACAAATCCATGCGATGATATCCCCCCAAACTCAGTTGGGCATAATCGATCACTTCCTGTATGAGCAATTCACCGGCGGTATTATAAATATTCACGAGAGCTGTTTCGTCTTCTGCAAGGGCCATTTTTAGGTTCATCCAATCATTTACAGGATTTGGAAATACGTCTGCTGTATGAGGCCAGGAAATTTCAGGCAGATAAAACTTGATGTTTTTCTGGCCTTCAAGCCTTATGACAATATTGTTGCGCAGTTGAACAGCGGGACTTAGTTCAATCATATCCGAAACTGTTGTTTCGAAGCCTGCCTTTTCAGCGTCAATAAAATAGCGGCCATAAGGCAGGTTGTTAAAAAAGAAATGGCCGTTTTGGTCGGTGATGGTGGATGCCATGGGAATGTTGTATTGGTCATTATACAGGATAATGCTTACGTTTGACAATCCGCCATTGCAATAGGCAGGGTGGCTGTCAGCAAACCAAGGCATGCAATAATTTTCAAAATCACTCATTTGGGCAGGCAGTTCAAATTTTCCCGAAATCCGGCCATTACCGGCAGGCAGGTTCACCGGGCTGGGCGTAAGTTCAATCTCCACCTGGTAGGTGTTGGCGGTCAATGGCAAGGAAAACGCATGCTGCCACTTAATTTTATTTGCAAAATAGGTGGGCAGAAAAAGTAAATTGTAAGCGGTGTCGGGCAGGGCATAAAAATGATAGTCGGCTGCAAATAAATCCGCAAAATTAAACCGCCCATCATTGTCGGTGTTGGTATGGGCAACTATATACGTATCGCTGTTCACTAGGGATGAAACAGCAAGCACTGCTGCCCCGCTTTGTCCTTGACCATTGGCCAAGACCCTGCCCTCAACCAAAAACTGATTGCGCAAATAAATGTTCAGGGTATCGCTAACTGTGCCGCACGCTGATGTGGCGGAAAGCACCAATTGCAACTCCCCGGTCATACTGTCTTGCTCACCAAAATAATATACCGGGTGAAGCTGGGATGGGTCATCAAAATATCCGTCACCGTTACTTTCCCAAAACAGGTTACTGTAGAACATGGCTTCAGCATCAGATAACAGGATCGAATCCTGCAGTGGAAGGATAAGGTCATCACCGGCAAAAACTGTTGGAATATTGCTCAGTGTCAAGATAAAACCATGCTGAAACTGTTCTCCATTGCGCTGTACTGTCAATGTCAGTTTCACCGATCCACGAGCGGCATCTTCTTCACCAATGGTGTAAAGCGGCCCGAGCAAGGCAGGATTATTAAAACTGCCATCCCCGTCAGTAGACCAGTTAAGCTGATTATAGGTAAAAGGTACGGTGCTCTGGTTGATGGCAAAAGTGGGTATATTGTTGCAAATAGCCGTATCGGGGCCGGCATAAGGCATAGCCAGGGCAAAAGCAAACGGACTTTCGTGTCCTGACCGTTGATTATTGAATCCTATTCCACCCTGATCATATGCTGTTAAACCGAAATTCATATCTAATTGATCACCAGGCACTATTATTGAAGTGTCTGTATATTGCATTGGGTCTTGGTCAAACACAAAATAAAACTCACTAAACTGACCTTGATATAAAGCATAGCCTAATACGTCTGCCTCTGGATTAGCTCGCCATGAAAGTTTTGTGTTAGAACCAACTCTCTGCTTTATGAAACTGGTAGGGGCAGAAATGGGTGCTTGGGTATCTGCTTGCATAAGGAATGGTAAAAACAGAAGCTCTCCCAATGTTTCATTATCATCTTTATCCCATAAAAGATGAGTTATAAATAAAGTGTCCGTTGAACCCCAAAAGTTCTCAAAAATTTCAATTTCACTTGAGGTTTCGTTACGTATTATATTCTCTGAAAGTTCATTAAACATAATATTACTCCCCTTCATAGAATTATGAACTGCTTCATGAAAAACCACCACTTGGTTATGGTTCTTTGTAAATGTATTTCTATCTATCAACACATCCTTGGCAAAACGAATAATGAGTCCATTATCATTTTGATAAAAATTATTTCTTTCTAATTTAAAGTTTCTACCCCTTCGCAGTTCAACAGCCACACCATTCTTCCAAAAAATATTATTTATTAATATTGTACTGTCCATACCTGACGAAACACCATAGGAAATGGCATGTTTAAAAACATTCCCTTCAATAAGGATTTGATCAATATTATCAATACTACTATTTCCAATGAATATACCATATCTGGCACCATCGAAAATGTTATTCCGAATAATATTATTCTTACATATACCCCCCTCAACAAAACCGACTCTCAGGTTAGTAGCTTGGCTATTCGCTATTACATTTTTTTCAACAATATTATTTATTGATTGTTTACCTCCATTAGCAAAAATATCAACACCAACACTGAAATTATCAATGAATTCGCTATTTACAATTAAGTTGTTAGAGCTATTAATCAGTTGAAGATTAATAATACTACCAGAAACACGCACATTACTAACAATTATATGGTTGCTTTCTTCTATTTTAATCCCATAATCTGCCCCCTTAATAAGAGCATAATCTATGAAATTGTTATTTTCACCATTAACATCACTGAGTGTAATACCCAGCCAAGTCTCCTCTAATTGCGGTAAAAAATGAATCGTATCTGTAATACCTTCATAAGAGCCAAATACTTTTAGACTTCCTTGAATAACAAACAATCCAGTATTTGCCGCAAAACTTATATGGGTTCCGGGCATGATTGATAATTCTATACCAGAAGGCACTGTAAGATTTTGGTTTACAATATAATTATACTTATTTGTCCAAACAGCATTCTCTGTTAAGATTCCACCAACAATTGTATCCCTGGAGATTACCGATTTAGAATAACCCAAAGATAATACAATGCAAATTAGCAAGAAGTATAACACAAAATTATTTAATATTATTTCCTTGGTTCTCAATATATTTAAAAATATAGTTAAAAATCGATCTCTCATTAAAACTTCTCAAAAATAATAGATTAATCCAACTTTAAGCCCCAATCCAAAATTTCGTTTTTCAATAACATAGTCATTTAAAACAGACCCAAGGTGGCTACGGTAACCCAATTCACCATAAATATCCCACCAATCAAAGGCTTTGTACTTTATCCCTGTGCCTACCATATATGAAATCAAAGGTGAGGAAAAAGCTTCTTCCTTAAAAGGCACACCGGGAAAGCCATTTGTATTGCCCAAAAGCACACCATCCTTATACATCAGCAGCCCCAGTCCGGCAACAGCCTTCACGTAGGCACTAAAGTTGTCATCTGCATAAAAACTGTAGGCCACACCCAGTTGCAAATCCAGGTATCCTATCCGGTTCAGTTGGTTGTAATAAAACTCGCTCTTCTCCATGGGCAGATAGGTGGAGTCGGTCACCGGAAACCAGCTGGTGTCGGTTTGCACCACATTGTAGTACCAACTGATGGTATCGGTGCGGTAATAGCCACCCGTTTGCTGAATATCATTGTACTTAAAGCGAGTTGAAAAACCCATTAGCTGCATTCCGGCGGACAGGGTCCAATTATTCTTGTTGTACATAAGTTCGGTACCCATCGAAAAGTGCCTGAAACCGGGGGTTTCTGTTTCATTGTTCAGAGCCAGCAATGCATCGTCCACTTGCTCAGCACTGTGGCTGTTTCCACCATAGAATTGCCCATAAAAAAACGCCCATGACAAACCATCCTCGCGGTTGGGTTCAAAACGGAAGATGTCTTTTGGTAAATTTTTGATATCGCGTCTTGGTGCATCGCGAAAAACTTCTTTTAAAACAGTGTCCCTGACAATCACGGTATCGACTTGCACAATGGTTTCATACCTGACCAAGGTGTCTGTTTGGATGACCGGCTTCTCGATGATTTGAAAAATGGTGTCGTAGCGCACAACAGGGGCTTGCTGCACATTCTGCTGTGGCCCTTCAACAACTTCAACAGGAAATACAACCAGTTGATTGCCAATTTGCCTGAAATTGTGTCCGCTTAGCACAAGCACCTCGGCCAGCATTTGATCGAATTGTTTTCCTTTGGCTTGGTAGCTTATGGACTTGGCAAAAGTGGGATCGGCAGCATTGAAAGTAAAGTTAACACCGGCCATTTGAGATAAGCGATCTAAAACCACGCTGATTGGTTCGTTATTTATTTCAATATCATAGCGTTGAACTTCGTCTTGCTGAGCAATGCTCATCAACGGCAACAGCAAAAAACAAAGCATTAAAACCAAAAGGCGGGTAATTGTATCCATCTTGGATTGAAGTGTTTTCATTCAGGCAAAACAATTCATTGAAATTTAGCAACGCGAAGATACAGATTCTTGGTATAACCAAACAATGTTTTCATCTCGTTCGTTTGCATTTCGCACCAAATTACCTTAATCTGGATTTGAGTTAAACCAATCTAGGTGAGAAAAAGAATCAAAAAAATGGGAGAATTTATTGGATCAGGATATGATCGCCCTTATCACTTATATTAAGGTTGAATACAAACTCAAGTGTTTGCAGGATAGACTCGGCTGATTCGTTTTCGAACCTGGCTGTGAGTATTAAATCATTGCAATTGCTTTCGGCAACAAAATGGAGGTCGTAAACTTTGGCAAGCGCCTCCAAAACCTCAGGAAGCGGTGTGTTATGAAATTCTAGCACGCCTGTTTTCCATGCCAAATGGTTAATGCCCTGGATTTCATTTCTTGTGAGCAAGCCGCTTTCTTTTGAAAAAGTAGCTTTTTCACCGGGATTCAATTGTAATTGCTCCAGCATCATGCCTTGCTCATCTACTGAATAAACAAGCACTTTACCACTTTGCAAATGAAGTTCGATGCAATCATCATGCTTGATTGAAGACAAATTAAAACTTGTTCCAAGAACTTCAATACCCAAATTTTGTGTTGAAATTATAAACGGTTTTTCCGGGTTGGCTGCTATCTCAAAAAAAGCTTCGCCTTCGAAGTTGATGCTTCGGCTGCTCTTATTAAAGTCATCAGCATAGGAAAGCTGACTTCCTTGATTGAGATAAATATGGGTGCCATCGGGCAGCACCACCGCATCATTCATTTTTGTGTCAGCAGCAATGGTATGCGTTTCGGGTGTTGATTCCTGTTGCAACATAAACCATGCGCCTACGGCAATAACAAGAACTGCAGCAACGCGCATCATTACCGGCATAAGCCTTGCGCGTATATTTCTTTTTGGGGTAAAGGTGTTTTCCTGGTTTTCGTAACGTTGAATGCGCTGCTCCATCTTCTTCCAGGCTTTGTCGGCATTGAATGATTCGGGATTGGCAACAGCTTTACCAGTGTATTTCCAGGCAAACTCAAACTGCTGAAACTTTTTCAGGTTGCGGTCGGACAAAGAAATCCAATGCCCTAATTCCGCGTTATCCCCGGAGGTGCATTGATTTGCCAGCTTTTTGGCAATTAAATTCTTTATCTTAGCGTTCACTTTATTAACTTTGGATTGTTAAAAAAATATTAAGTTCCATATGAATGACAATCAACACCCCTGCTTACCCTTACTCTAAGTGAAAATATTTTTCTGATTTCCATCATTTTTTTTCTAATCAGCATAAACAGTCAGTCTAAAGCCATATTTACAAAACAATTAGAACAGCTGGATAAAAAACAAAGCCCAAAACAAAAATTTATCCAATACCTTGCGTAATTGGTCAAGCGCCTTGGTCATTTGCGATTCAACAGTTTTTACCGAGATGTTTAATTTATTGGCAATTTCATTATATTTCAGGTTGTCAAAACGGCTGAGTTCAAATATTTCCCTCCTTTTGTCGGGCAGGGCTCCAATGGCTTGTTTCATAATCCTTTCCATATCTTGCTCCTCCAATACATCTGTTGGGTAGTCGATATCGGTTTTTGCCCGCATTTCAATAAACTGATGGTAGCGGTCATGAATTTTCAGATGACTGATGTGGTTGAGTGCATGGTTGCGCAAGGCCATGTAGAGGTAGGATTTAATAGAAGTGTTGATAACAAGCTCTTCACGCCTGACCCACATTTTAAAAAATAAATCCTGCACAATTTCCTGCGCCATGTCCTCATCACTCACATAGCGCATACAATGGTCACACAAGGGTGCATAGTAGGCCTTAAACAGTTCCTCGAATACCACACTGTCTCCCTTTTTTAAGCCTTCCTTAAATCGATCTTCCTGGTTATGCATACCCACAATGATAATAACGCTTGCCTGCTAAGATAACTATTGAACCCCGAATCCGCAAATATCCCAATCCCTGCAAAAATACGCACTCATTTTTCTATAAAAACAAAATCTCCTGACGCACCTTCATCCTGTTTTTTCAAATCAAAAATCAAACAACAAAGGCAAAAGTAAAACTAATTTCAGTTATTCAGGCAACTATAACAAGCAGCAAGCACAATTGTTTGAGTTTAAGGATGAATTTAAATATCTGTTTTATAGACGTATGAGCACACAAATGTCAATCATTTTATTGCAGTGTGTTTTGCAAGTTGACCACTTTCAGGAAGCTTTATTTGGCTACTTTTGTGCGCCCTTTATTAAAGGTGGCTATTTTGGAATGCTTATGAACACTCGCTTGCTTTCGTGGTTGATTTTACTGGCACTTGTGCTCACATGGGGCAGCTCCTTTATCCTGATAAAGCGTGGTTTGCTTTATTTTGATCCGGTAACTGTGGGCTCCTTGCGAGTGGTGATTACTTTTTTGTTTTTATTGCCACTGGCTTTGATGCGCATTCACCGGCATGATATAAAAAGCTTAGGATGGCTGGCACTGGCAGGCTTTGTTGGCAACCTGTTTCCAGCATTTTTATTTGCCAAGGCACAAACAGGTATTGACAGTGCCACTGCCGGTATGCTCAATTCACTCACGCCCTTGTTTACGATGGTGGTGGGATTTCTGGTGTTCGGCATCAGGGTTAAACCCATTCAGGTTATCGGGGTACTAATAGGCTTGGCAGGCGCCATCGGCCTGATCCGTATCAGTGGTGGAAACAGTTTTACCTTTAATATATACTACGCAGCTTTCGTGGTTGCAGCCACCATAATGTATGCCATCAATGTGAACCTTATCAAGGCCAAACTAAGCCATATCGACTCCTTATCTATTACTTCTATTGCCTTTTTCATGGCTGGTTTGCCGGCCCTGGTGATTTTACTTTTTTTTAGTGATTTTAAAATGATCGCTACAACAACCGCCGATTGGTACATTGGCTTGGGCTATCTTACAGTGCTTGCCGTTGTGGGCACGGGACTTGCCATGATTGCATTTAATAAGCTGATCAAGATGACCAGCCCTGTTTTTGCCTCTTCGGTCACTTATATGATGCCACTGGTTGCCCTGATGTGGGGGGTGATTGATGGAGAGCATTTTAATATGGAATATATGCTGTGGATTGCCATGATCATAGGCGGTGTATTGTTGGTAAATCATAACCGCAAGCCCCGTTTAACACCAAAAGTGCCAACAGAAAAAGGGCCGGCCTGACATTTTGTTTATAAATCCGTTTCTAAAAAAACGAAAGAAATGTTTGGTGTTTCAAATTTTTATGTATTTTTGCCGTTCAATTTTTCGACCTAAATCAGTAATTTCCAACATAGAGAAATGTACGCAATAGTTGACATAGCAGGACAGCAGTTCAAGGTAAGCGAAGGACAACAGATTTTTGTTCACCGCCTTGATGCAGAAGAAGGAAGCAATGTGTCGTTTGACAAAGTGCTTATGATTGACAATGATGGCAAAATCAATGTTGGTGCCCCCTTAGTGGAAGGTGCCAATGTGGATGCCAAAGTGGTTGAGCATATGAAAGGCGACAAAGTTATTGTTTTCAAGAAAAAAAGAAGAAAAGGATACCAGAAATCGAACGGTCACCGTCAGTACCTGAGTAAAATCCTTATCGAAAGTATTAAAGCATAAAAACGGAATAAAATGGCTCACAAAAAAGGCGTAGGTAGTTCAAACAACGGTCGCGAATCAGAAAGCAAACGACTCGGTGTTAAAATATTTGGCGGACAGTTTGCCAAATCAGGCAATATTATTATCCGTCAACGCGGCACATCACACCATCCCGGTGACAATGTAGGCATGGGAAAAGACCATACTATTTTTGCCATGGTTGATGGTCTTGTTCAGTTCAGGAAAAAAAGAAATAACAAATCTTATATTTCGGTTGAACCTCTGGCAACTGAGGAATCCGTAAACTAAATTTGTTTTAAAATAGTTTATACCCGTTTGCGGACATCCCGTCAAACGGGTTTTTTTTTGCCCCTGAATGCCCCAAGGCAACATTTAGCTAATTTTGCTCCATTAATCATGCGTCAATTAAGTAATCCTGAATCATAAAACTTAAGCCAAAACATGCTAACCATTCCCTTTATCCGCGAAAATAAAGCCGCCGTTATTGAACGACTTGCCATTAAAAATTTCACCAATACCGCCCTGCTTGATCAAGTGCTCGAACTTGATGAGCAGCGAAGGCTGTTGCAAAAGGAAAGCGATGATACCCTGGCCGAAACCAATAAATTAGCCAAAGAAATTGGCGAAATATATAAATCGGGTAAGGCACAGCAGGCCAATTTATTGAAAGAAACCAATGCCACGCTCAAGGAAAAGGCCAAAGCACTGGGCGAGCAATTGGAAGTGCTTAAAACACAAATTCAGGACAAACTGGTCGAAATACCCAACCTGCCCCATCCCGATGTTCCCAAAGGCCGCACCCCTGCCGACAATGTGTGTGTGCATGAAGAAGGCCAGATGCCGCAGCTTCACGCCTCAGCCGTTCCACATTGGGACCTGATAACCACTTATGACCTAATTGATTTTGAACTTGGTAATAAAGTTACTGGTGCCGGATTCCCCTTCTATACCGGAAAAGGTGCCCGTTTGCAAAGGGCTCTTATCAATTTCTTCCTGGATGAAGCCATTGCAGCAGGTTACCGCGAGGTGCAGCCTCCTCTGTTGGTGAACGAAGCTTCTGCCTATGGCACAGGACAATTACCTGATAAGGAAGGGCAAATGTACACCATCGGGCTCGATAAGCTTTACCTGATACCAACAGCAGAAGTGCCTGTAACCAACATTTTCAGGGATGTGATATTGAATGAAAGCGAGCTGCCGGTGCGCACAACAGCCTACTCAAACTGCTTCCGCCGCGAAGCAGGATCCTGGGGCAAGCATGTGCGTGGCCTGAACCGCTTGCACCAATTTGATAAAGTTGAAATTGTTGAAGTAGCACATCCCGATAAATCTTACCAAACGCTGGAAAAAATGCGGGCACATGTGGCTTCCCTCCTGCAAAAACTGGAACTTCCCTTCCGGATTCTAAAACTTTGTGGCGGTGATATGAGTTTTACCTCTGCCCTTACCTACGATTTTGAAGTGTTTTCCGCTGCACAGCAAATGTGGCTCGAAGTGAGTTCCGTTTCCAACTTTGAAAGTTTTCAGGCCAACAGGATGAAGTTGCGTTTTAAAGACAAGGAAGGCAATATTCAATTGGCGCATACACTAAACGGGAGTGCTTTGGCGTTGCCACGTATCGTAGCGGCACTGCTCGAAAATAATCAGGATGAACATGGCATCAATATACCCAAAGCACTGCAACAATATACCGGTTTTGAGCGCATTGACTAAAATCATTACGACTGCTTTGGTGGCAATGGTTTTTCTTTCGTGCAATACCGAAGTTGAAAACCAGGTGCAGCTCCAGCAGCTTGAACAGATTGACCAAAGCATTCAGCAACAGTCTGAACGGTTGAATGCCATCAATATGCAGGAATACCAGGCATTGCATCTTCGTTTTGAACAACTGGACACAGCCTATCAGCATACGCAAAACAACAATATTATCGAAGTGTTGGCCTCAGGACGTCGCTTTCTGAACCTTTATCCTGTCGAGTTAGACGAAATAAATAAAGAAGTCCTGTTTGCACGGCAGCAAATTGAAAATTTGCAAAAAGAAGCTAAAAATCAGCTCTACACAAAAGAAGAGCTGGCTATGTATATCACCAATGAAAAGGCCAGGCTGGAACTGCTCACTAGCAAGGTGGATTATATGGCAAACCGCTTCAATAGTTGGCTGCTGAATGCAGAAACACTTGAATCGGGACTGACACAAATCGATAAACCATGAAAAAAAGTCCTTATCATATAAGCGTATTGATTGTTTTGTTTGGCATGTTGGCCGGCTCCCAGCTTTTTGCCCAGAACATAAGACCACAGCGCCAAAACAATCCCGAACAACAACAAAGGCTAAACAACGAAAGATTGGCCAACGAATTCTATCGCAACCAGGAATGGGACAAGGCCGCTGAAATTTATGAGCAATTGTTTCGTGAAACCAATGCCCAACATCACTTTACTTTTTATTTGAACTGCCTGCTGCAACTTGATGCCCTGGATGAAGCCGAAGCAATCATCAAGCAATACAGTGGTACCGGCAGTTATCGCGAACAAGCCGATATCGACTTGGCTCATATCTACCAACTGAAGGGAAACAGCAAACGCGCCGCCAGGATGTTCGAAAAGGTTTTGCGCAACCTGCCGCCCGATCGCAACCGTATTTCAATGATTGCCAATGCTTTTTTAAACCGTGGCTTGCCCGAATATGCCCTGCAGGTTTATGAGTCGGCAGCAAAAATGCCCCAATTGGATTACCCTTTTTACCTTGAGTCAGCCACCGCATATCAGTTTGCCGGCCAGCATGATATGATGGTCGAACGCTTGCTCGATCATGCCAATTACAACCTCAGCCATCTGAATCTGGTGAAGACCCGTTTGCAAAACCTGATGATGATGGATGTGGACAACAGCATCTCGGATATGCTGCGCGAAAAAATGTTGTTACGTGCGCAGGCCAACCCCTCAAATGAATTGTATGCTGAAATGCTTATCTGGTTTGCCTTGCAGCAAAAGGAATATGACCTCGCCATGATACAGGCCATCGCCATCGACCGCCGATTTGGAGACAAAGATCAACGGGTGCTCGAACTGGCCGAAATCAGTTTGGCCAACCAACAATATGAAGTAGCCCTGAATGGTTACAAACACATTGTAAGAAAGGGGACTACCGGCTATTTTTACCCTATGGGCTTGCGGGGCTTGTTGACATCGCGCTTTTTGATAGCAGAGCAAAATCCGGCTACCGAACAGGCAACCTATCAGGATCTGGCCAATGATATAAACGCAGGTTTTGAGCAACTAGGACTCAACAGGCAAACTTATGAACTGTCAGCAGTTCTGGCCAATATTTATGCTTTTCACCTTGACAGGCAAACGGAAGCCACACAAGTGATTGAACGCAGCATGCAACTGCCGTTGCGCGAAGATGAAACGGCAGTTCTAAAGATGCAACTGGCTGATATACTTTTGTTAAAGGATGAGGTTTGGGAGGCCACTCTGTTGTATAGCCAAATTGAAAAAGCACACCGCAATAATCCCATCGGCCACGAGGCCCGTTTCCGAAATGCCAGATTACGCTATTATATAGGTGAGTTTGGCTGGGCACAAACCCATCTGGACGTGCTCAAGGCGGCTACCTCCAAGCTGATTGCCAATGATGCCCTGGCTTTGTCGCTGCTAATCCGCGACAACCTCACCGAAGATACAACCGGTGCCAGCCTGCGCCTGTTTGCCCGGGCTGATTTGCTTTTGTATCAGCGTAATACAAATAATGCCCTCGATTTGTTGGATTCGCTGGAGAAAACAGTGGCGGCAGCTGGCATGCTTCCTTATATCCTGAGCCGAAAAGCAGAAATAGCAGCACGCAAAGGCCAGTATCAAGCAGCCGATAGCTTATATGGTCAGTTGGCCAAACGCTTTCCCGATAGTTATTTAGCTGATCAGGCCATTTATAAAAGGGCCTTATTGAATGAAACACAATTGAACAGTCCGATCCAGGCCCGCGAACTGTTTGGCCAGCTACTGGACAAATACCCAGCCAGCCTTTACACTTCAGAAGCTCGCAGAAAATACAGGCTTTTGCAAAATATTGAAGCCTAATTTACCTCATTATGGTAAAACCAAAAAAACATCTGGGGCAACACTTTCTTACCGATAGGAATATCGCAGAAAAAATAGTCAATCAGTTGAAAGCTGACCAAACACAGGTGTTAGAAATTGGTGCAGGAACAGGTGTGCTCACAGGGTTTTTGCTTGATCGCTATGGAGACCAATTGCATGTGGTTGAAGTAGATGAGGAATCAATTGAATACCTGAAATTACATTTTCCTGCCTTAGAACCCAGGCTTCATCAGACTGATTTCCTCAAAATAAAACTGGATGAAATGATTCCAGAGCCCCTGGCCATAATCGGCAATTTCCCTTACAATATTAGCAGTCAGATTTTCTTTCAGGTTCTGAGTTACAGGAACCACGTCAGGGAGGTTGTATGCATGATACAAAAAGAAGTAGCCGAACGAATTGCAGCCCCTCCCGGAAGCAAAACCTATGGCATTTTGAGCGTGTTGTTGCAAGCATGGTACGATATTGAATATGGTTTCACTGTGAACGAACAGGTGTTTTTTCCGCCACCAAAAGTGAAATCAGCTGTTATCAGGCTTCAGCGTAACCAGGTATTATCGCTTGATTGCGATGAAAAACTATTTCATCAGGTGGTGAAAAAGGCTTTTAACCAAAGGCGAAAAACATTGCGCAATGGGCTTCGCGACATGCTAAACCAACAGATAATCGGCCTTGAAATATTTAACAAAAGAGCCGAACAGCTCGACGTCAATTCCTTTGTGGAAATAACCAAAATGATAAGCAATCACAGACAAAAGGCAACCGAATAAAACCATGTTACCATACCATCCCACCATATTATTGATTGCTGGCAGCGGGCGAAACATTGGGAAAACCACACTGGCCGAATCCATTGTGAAAAAATTTGCCGCACAATACAACATTATCGGGTTAAAAGTAACAAGTATTTACCCTGGTGAAGGACAGTTTCACGGCAAAAAACAGTTCCATGTCGAAGATGGATTTATCATCAGCGAAGAAACGGACCGCAGTGGAAAAAAAGATACATCGCGGCTTTTGCTAGCCGGAGCCAATCGTGCTTTCTACGTGCAGGCAAAAGACAAGGATTTGAAAACAGCCATGCAAGCATTTTTTAAAACGGTTTCTCCGGAAGGCATTATTGTGTGTGAATCGGGTAGTTTACGCGAGGTGCTGAAGCCTGGTGTGTTTTTGCTGGTGAACGGAAATGAATCAGTCGGCAACAAACAGCGGATTGAAAAATGGAAGCCATTGGCCGACCGCATCATCCACACAAAAGACAATCGTTTTGATATTGATCTGGACGGGTTATTGTTCAACTCCGGCGGATGGCATTTAAAATGATCGGAAAGGAGGGGCATTCAGTCTCAACTCAATTTTCCTTAATCACCATCTTCTGAAACTTTTTCACGGTTTGCCTTACGGTATAAGCAGATGATAAAAAGCCAATCACCCCAACGGTTGCAAACACGGCCAATACGTCCATGAGTTTCAGGTGGGCCGGATACGCTTCTATAATAAAAGCGCCCTCAGCCCCCCCTAACTTAAGCAATCCATAATGTTGCTGCAGAAGCACAAGTACAGCACCTGCAAACAGCCCGGCCAAACCACCAATGATAGTAATAAGTAAGCCTTCCAAAAGAAATAGTTTGTGTAGCAGATTTGGCCCGGCTCCCAGGCTTCGCAACACCCCGATATCTTTGCGCTTATCTACGATAAGCATGGTGAGTGAACCAATAATGTTAAAGGTAGCCATGATAAGGATAAATGTCAATATCAGAAAAATGGCCCATTTTTCAGAGCGCATGATGCGGTAAAGGGTTTCTTGCTGCTGAAAACGGTTTTTTACTACAAAGCCGTCTCCTGCCAATTGCTCCACCGCACTTTGTAATTGAGGGATATTTGTGCGCCCTTCAGCAAAAATTTCAATCGAGGTAACCTCGTCAGTGTATTCCAATAGGCTGCGTGACCACTCAACCGGAACATACACATATCTGCCATCATATTCATGTTGGGCTTCAAAAACACCTGACATTTGAATGGCTTTGTTGTTGAACGATTGTTCAAAAGAAAAAGTGGATGCCCGTCCTCTTTTAGGCAAATAAACCATCAACATGGCGGTTGGGTCGCTGATATTGGTCCCCAAAAAATAAGAAACACCTGTACCGATAACGGCAAAGTCGAAACCATCCTGCTGCAGGGTAAAACTCCCTTGTGTAATCAATGAATCAAATTGGCTCAGCTGCTGATACACCAAGCTTACTCCCTTGATACGACCCAGGTGTTGCTGCTCATGGTAGCGAAACAGGGCGTCCTCTTCAACCACTTCACTTAAGGCAGCAATACCTGCTAATGCCTGAAGCTGCTCTACAGGAAATGTGCTGGTATTGAATGTTTTTCCTGTTTCTGCCTCGATCAGCAAATCAGGGCTTACGTGGTTGTAGAGCCCACTGACAATCATTTCAAAACCATTAAAAACAGAAAGCACCACAATCAGGGCGAAGGCCCCCACACCAATTCCGGTAATTGAAATACCCGAAATGATGTTGATCAGGTTGTGGCTTTTGCGGGCAACAAGATAGCGCTTGGCAATAAAAAAGGCGGTATTCAATAGCTTGTAAATTTTTGGTAAAAATAGGAAACCTGAAGGAATGGGGGAAATAATAAACGCAGGATGGGGAAATTGGATGCGCTTGAGGAAATCAAAAGTTTAACTGTTGGTTGGAATTTAGAATACTTTCATCAAAATAATATAATTTGCTGGAATGAATTCTCCTATTAAGCTTTATATTAACGGCCCGAACAGTCTCTTTTGCGGGTTGATTCACTGTCTGCCTTTACAATAGCCCACACAGCGCTGATGCCATAAAACCAGCAACAAGCTTCGCTATAGTGGTTATTTTTCCACGTTTATTTCTACTCCCGTTTGTTCAATTTCGTAAGCAAAAGGATTCAATGAATTAAAATCCTGTTCTTTTATTGGATGAGGTTCAATTCGAAGATCAATTTTTCTCCTTAATTTCATCAACTGCCTTTGGGTCGAGAAAAAATCAGGCATATGCTCCAAGACCAAAGCAATATCGATATCGCTTTCTTCCTTTTCCTTTCCTTTTGCAAAAGAACCAAAAAGATATGCCTTTCTTAACCCAAGGTCCTTAGGGATAATCATGATATATTGCTTTACTGTTTCTATAACCCTTTGATTAACCATTGTCTTATTTTTTCTATGCGTGCTGACCACTGATTGGCAAATTCCCTTGTACAAAGTTTATAAAAATTCTGCTTGAAAGTGTCGTATCGTGCATTAATGTTAAAAGTCGAAACTTCGTCAAGCCATTCTTCCGTTTCTTCGTTTATTTCAAGTCCTGCTTTTGTTGCAAGTCTTAGCAAATCATGGGTAAATATTGAATGTTTCTTTAGATTCTTAACATAATGGGCTTTTAATAATTTTTCCAGTACTAAGTGTCCCAAAAACATAGCCCAACTATAATCTCCTGATTTCAATAGGTTTTGCATTGTCTGGTAATCTTTTTCAGACGTATCTTTCCAATGCTGTACTATTTTTTCAATATTTTCTAATTTCTCTTCCATATTAGCGAAAATACAAGTTCTTTCGTTTAACTGTCAGCCTAACTAGGAGCGTAACCATGCACGCCATCATGCAATCTTTCGTCTATTTCATCATGGGCCCACGTCTCATTTACTTGGTTTTACCACTTTCAACACGAAAACTTCAAGTTTTACAAGCTTGTTTATAATCTCTTGTATTTTTTCTTTTCAAAGGTAAAACTTTATTTCTAATTCATCAGTTGCCGTATGAATTATGCTTTGGATATTGAAAGCAAGAGAAGAAACGTTTTGAAATCTACTGATTACCTTACCAGAAAAAGTTTCCTGTGAAAGTTCCACAGCATACTAAGACAGTCGAAAGCACTTGAAATGGGTAAGGCTTTTGGTCTGATAAAAAAGCCTGACTTTTCATGAGTTGCCCTAAAAGAAATCAGTCACCTTCAAGGATATGTAAGTGACTGAATTTGTTTGCTCCCCTGCTAGACTTGAACCAGCGACCCGCTGATTAATCCGCCGGTTGGCGGACTCTAACCAACTCAGCTAAGGAGGAATTCATCATCTCCTGAATCAATAATAAATGCTTTAAACAAGCTTATGAAATAGAAAATACTTGGTGTGTATTTCAGGTATATCAGTGATAAATATGTCTTGAATTCCTGTGATAAAAAAAAGAGAAGCCGGTTCTCTCGACTTCTCTTTTGCTCCCCCTGCTGGACTTGAACCAGCGACC
>CAYTUA010000102.1:0-3580 GCA_964440855.1 uncultured Lentimicrobiaceae bacterium | reverse complement strand
TATTGCTTTAGGATTGGCAGCTATCCTGGCAGCCATTAAGTACACCGTTGGCAAAAATCCTTATGGCTATGCCGGCCTCGGCGATCTTTTTGTGTATTTGTTTTTTGGGCTGCTCGGTGTTTGCGGCACCTATTTTCTGGCAACAAAAAGCTGGGATTTTGCCCTGTTACTGCCGGCATCGGCTATGGGACTGTTGAGCACAGGTGTGCTGAACCTGAACAATATGCGCGATCTGGTAAATGACAAATTGAATGGCAAAAACACCGTAGCTGTAAAAATGGGGGCACGTGCTGCACTTATCTACCATACATTTTTGGTGATGCTGCCTTTTTTGCTGTTATTCATTTATGTATTACTTGCCCATTTCGAACCCAAGGCCTTTGTTTTTATGCTGCTATTGCCTTTGTTTATATTTGATTTGTGGAAAATAGCCAACACCAAAGAGGCCGCCAAGCTTGATCCATTTTTAAAAAAGCTGGCTATTAAAACCCTGTTGCTCACACTGGTTTTTGGAATCAGCTTAGTTTTGTAGCCATGATCTCCATGCGAACGATTCATTTCCCTTTGCATTTCAAGCGGCCGGCAGGCACCTCACGCGGGGTATTGCGCCACAAAGATTCGTGGTTTATTGTGCTGGAAAAGAACGGCATACGTGGTATTGGCGAATGCAGCCTGATACCCGGCCTGAGCCCCGATAACATGGAAAACTATGAACAAGAACTCGATTGGCTCTGCACACATATGAATTTGTATGAAAGCTGGCGGGCAACCAAAGGGCCCCTTTTTCCCTCCATCATGTTTGGGATGGAAACGGCTTTGGCCGATTTGAATTCAGGAGGAAAAAGTATTTTTGGCGAAGCAGCATTTACCCGTGGCACCAAAGGCATCTCCATCAATGGATTGATATGGATGGGCACGCCTGAATTTATGCGGCAGCAAATCAGGGAAAAATTGGAAACAGGATTTAGCTGTATTAAAATTAAAATAGGTGCCATTGATTTTGAAGAGGAATTGGCTTTGCTCAGCATGATCCGTCAGCAATTTGATGCCCAAACCATCGAAATACGTGTAGATGCCAATGGTGCTTTTGGCAGTGAGGAAGCCCTCGAAAAGCTGAAACGCTTGGCAGCATTCGGCTTACATTCTATTGAACAACCTATAAAAGCCGGACAGTGGGAAATCATGGCTGAGCTTTGTGAAAAAAGCCCCATCCCCATTGCGTTGGATGAAGAATTGATAGGGATCACAAATGGATGGGAACAACAGCAATTGCTGGAAACCATCAAACCCACCTATATTATCCTAAAGCCCAGCTTATTGGGAGGCATTTCGGCAACTGAACAATGGACGCAACTGGCTGAATCAAAGGACATACAGTGGTGGGCCACCTCTGCGCTTGAATCAAATATCGGCTTGAATGCCATCGCCCAATGGGCCTTCAAAACCGGCAACAGCATGCCCCAGGGATTGGGCACCGGACAATTGTACACCAACAACATCAACTCGCCCCTCGAGATCAGGCAAGGTGAATTGTTTTACAATCCGGCACTTTCTTGGGATTTCAACCCGCTGAACCTATGAAAAATGCCTTGCCAAACGCCCTCTTGCTGAACGGAAAGATATTGCAGGCGACTGACCAAAAGGAAATCGCCGATCTGATGCAGGCAACCGATGATGAGTTGATCAGGCAAAGCCTGAATTTCTTGCTGGAGTGGTTTAATCGGGATGAGCATATTTCCTTGAAAACATCCGGCTCAACAGGCCCGCCAAAAGTGTTACAGGTAGCAAAACACAGGCTGGTAAAAAGTGCTGAAATGACAAACTCCTTTTTTGGCCTCAGCGAATGCAGCCGTATGTTGTTGTGTCTCTCCCCTGAATTCATAGCCGGAAAAATGATGATCGTCCGTGCCATGCTGGCCGGCGCCAAGCTGCTAACAGCAAGCCTGGAATCCAATCCATTACAAAACCTCTCTGCATCAATCGATTTTGCGGCCCTCGTCCCTCTGCAATTAGATAAAATTCTACAGCAAAGTCGGGAAAAACTGGAATTGGTCAAGACTATTATTGTTGGTGGTAGTAGCATTCCTAAACTTTTGGAAGACCAATTGCAAGACTTAAGCACCCATTGCTGGCATACTTATGGCATGACCGAAACATTGAGCCATATTGCCCTGAGGCCCGTCAATGGACAAAACAAAAGCGATTGGTTCACACCTTTGCCAGGGATTCAAATCGGGCAGGACGAAAGGGCCTGTTTGAGCATAATCGCTCCACATATAGATGGCAACAAATTAGCAACCCGGGACATGGTTCAAATTGAGGGCAACCGGTTTAAGGTATTGGGGCGGATTGACGACGTTATCATAAGTGCTGGTCATAAGCTCCATCCTGCCCTTATTGAACGGAAAATGGAGGCTTTGCTTCCTCTGCCCTTCTTTTTGGGTGCAAAAGAGGGTGAAGTTGCCGGACAGGCTGCTGTTTTGATGATTGAAGGGGAAATGTCAATCAAAGTGATTTTTCAGCTTTGGCAACAGCTGGAGGCCAAACTTCCGCCACATGAAATGCCCCGCAGTATGTATTTTTTACCCCATTTTGATTATTTACAAAGCGGAAAGGTGGATAAAAGAAAGACCTTGGAGCGGAAGTGATCGCCGCAATCGTCCTGCTGAATCAGCGGTGAAGCTGTAGATGCAATTAAACAAGCTGCAAGTAATAAAGGAGATTTCTCCCTTTTTTTTGTTTATTATGCGACGCGGTGCAGGGAAAAATCTTCTTTTTATTTAGGTACTACTGCTATTTTAGTGGAAATATAACTTTTCTGTCCAAAATTGCATTTAGTTGGTAGTTGGCAAAGGGCAGTCCTTATCCATTATGGTTTTTGGGTTTCCTTAGACAGCGGAATCAGCGAAACAGAAAATAGCTTTGATATGGCTCTTCCCTATTGATAATGTGTATTATATCCATGCAAACGCTTAACTATTCCCTTAAATCAACTCGGTCTTATTAATCTTTCTGGCACAAAGCTTGCCAACTACTTTTTGCTCTCGCTGCTGGCAACGAGACCAACTTATTAACACTATAAAGCTTGCTTAAAAATTACAGCTCCGTTTTGTAGTTTCCACTAAATTTGCAGCAGAACCTTTTTTCATTTTTTTTGACGCGTGGCAGAGGGAGAACATCATCACCCAAGAAATTGTAACTGTCAAAGCTCACCCAACTCAAAAATTGAAAGAACTCATCACAAAACTAAATGCACCGCACTAAAAGAGACAAGTCGGGGAAAAAGAACCGGATAAAAATCGAATTGCTCATCATCCGGTTATTCCAGAACTAAACTATCGAACTTATCTGTAGTTTTGTTCAAGTTGTTTTGTGAGTTTCACTTAAGCAATAATAAACAGCAAAAGCAATAGATTCATTCTATTACCCACAATGGAAATACCTGGTAACAAGCTCCAGGATTTGCTTTTCGTCCTTGCCTATTTCAGCACGCAGGTTTTTATCATTAAATTTCCGGTGGTAATCAATAATCCAATCCAATATGGCTTCCGAAAAGACACCATTCTTCAGGTAGATATCC
>CAYTUA010000101.1:0-4967 GCA_964440855.1 uncultured Lentimicrobiaceae bacterium | reverse complement strand
TTCCTGATCAAAAAATCCACCCTCAACAGGATTTTCCGAGAGGGTTGCTAAGGTTAAGGGGGTAACAAAATCCTTTGCTGCCGGGGTCATAACAATCCTCACCTCTGCGCCTTCTTTTTTCAGCAGGCGGATTAGGAGTGGAATTTTGTAGGCTGCTATGCTCCCGGTAATTCCAATAAGGATTTTCTTCCCTTTAAGCATGCGCATTATGATTGATTAAAAACCTGACTGCAATTTATGCGGGTTTCTATAATAAATCTGACCCTTAAGCAATTCGTGAATCGAGAGCAATGTAGCTTTGGGCAGACGTTCGTAATACCTGGCAATTTCAATTTGCTCCCGGTTTTCAAAAACTTCTTCCAGGTTGTCAGAGGCTGTTGAGAACTCACTGAGTTTTTTATGTAGTTCTTCTTTTATCTCAAGCGAGATCTGATTGGCCCGCTTCGACAGAATGGCAACAGTTTCGTATATATTGCCTGTATCTTTGTAAAACAAATCTTTTTGCCTTGTTACAGCGGTAGTTTCTGTTTTAATCTTCTTGTAGTCCATGGTATATTTAAAAAATTAATTAATTATTCTGGCCCTTGCTTTTTCATTTATCGACGCCAATTCATTAAGATATTCACTTTCAGGATATTGGTACAATAAATTGTTGTAAGATTCGATGGCTGACTCGAAGCGTTCCTTGCGTCGTTCAGGAATACTTTGTTCAGCAAATTCAAAATAGGATAAAGTCATATAATAGAAAATCTCCTCCCTGCGCTCTGTGTCAGGAAAGCGTTTCATAACATTTTCAAACATCTTAATGGCTGCCATATAGTCTCGCATACGGTAATACATCAATGCAATATTAAAATCTTTCGTTTCGAGTTTTTGCCTCAAATTATCTATCAAACCATTGGCTTCTTCCACTTTGTCACTGCCCGGATAATTATCAATAAAAGCCTGCAGTTCCCTGATGGCTTCATAGGTGTTGGTCTGGTCGAGACTGTAGCGCGGCGAATCCAGATAGTAACAATAAGCAGCCATATAGGCAGCTTCTTCGGTTTCTTTACTTTGGGGATAAGTTCGCACATGGCGTTTAAAATAAAAACTTGCGACTATATAGTCCTTCATATGGTAATAGGCATAAGCCGTGCGATAACTTAGCAGTTCGCCCCGCGTATCGCCCCGGTAAAAGGCCTGCAGCAAGTCGAACAACTGAAGGGCACGGGTGTAGTCGCCTTTCTCATAATAATCCATGGCGGCTTCATACTTTGCCTCATTATCAGTGCTTTTAAGCAGCTTTTGATAATTGCTGCACGATCCAAGGCCAAAAATAATTAATGTGACTAATAAAAATGCGGTATTCCTAATCATGGGGCAAAATTATACTTTTTTAGTGTTGCTTGATAACGATTTATAAATCGTTATAGTATTGGTTTGTTTTTGTGAAAATAAGTTAAAAAAAACAATCAATGTGTTTTTGTCATATTTGGGGGAACAGCGATAATAAAATCGGCTACCCCGCGCTTTTCTTCAATCAGTCGCCTGCTTTTGTCCGCTTCGGTGGTGGCTATCGTCAGCATCTTCAAATCGGGGCGCAACAGCCTCAGGTACCACAAAATACCTTCGTAATTGTCACTGTGATAAGTACCATGGTAATGGATAAAAAGTTTGCCTTCTTCCATATTCTTATGGATAAAATATGCCATAGTTGCATCCTTGATGGCTTGCGCCTTGGGGAAGTTTTCATTGGGTTCGCCACCATGTCCTGCCATCATGTCCATCATATTTTTATAGCCTGGCAGTTCCGGGTCATAAGCAGGGGGCAAAGGGGCTATAAAGGCTTTGGTTTCAATGCTCAGGGTATCCAAGGCTTCAAAGCCACCACGGAAGACCATGGAAGCATAACGGCGTGGAATATTGCTTGCAACAAAACCCAACTTATTTTCCTTGGCAAAATCAACCAATGGGGCGATATCTGTTTTATAGTTTTTCCACAAGCGGGCTTCTTCCTCAAAACTGCTTCTGTCGATAAGCCCTTGCAGATAGTCGTCAAGAATGACCTGATTATCTGATTCAAACATTTCGGCACCCATGGTGATCATACCATTCTTTAGCGAAAACAGGTCCTGTGTGAGTTCCAGTTGGAGCCAATGGCTAATGGGGTTGTTGTGTAGTTCGCCAAAAAAAACAATGTCCGCTTTTTCAGCGTCTTTAAGCAGTTTTTTATATTTAACTTGCTTGCCTTTGTGGTTAAATAGTTGATAGGCAGGGTTGTCTTGCCTGAATGAGGACAAAGAGACAACAACAAGCAACAAAATGAATGTTTTGCGAAATCTCATTTATTCTTTTTTTTTGGTAAATGTTTCTCTAAAAAAGTAAAAGGGAGTAGGGTGCTCATTTCATTCACAATCATCACGGGTCCCGTTTGGCCACGCATTATAACGCGCATCTTATTGCGAAAGCGGTTTTCGGTTTCTGCCATCACCTGCCGGCAGGCGCCACATGGTGGAATGGGGTTTTCGAGCAGGCCGTGTGGTGATTTTACAGTGATGGCAATGGCATCTACAGCGGCAGAAGGGTATTGTGCTGAAGCGTAAAAAAGAGCCACCCGCTCGGCACACAATCCTGAAGGATAAGCAGCATTCTCCTGGTTGTTGCCCTGAATCACCTCGCCATTCGCAAGGCGGAGAGCAGCCCCCACCTTAAATTCAGAATAGGGGGCGTATGCTTTTTGAACGGCTTCCTCTGCTTTTTCAAGCAAGGCCCTGTCATCAGCTGGTAAATCAGCCACAGAATCGTAGAGGGTAAAGTGTAGTGGGATAATTTCGTTTTTCATGCATTAGCAAATGGGGTGCAAAGATACAAATATCATTGACAAGGAAATTGTTGCTTACGAAGCTTGTTTTTCTTCTCCTTCGGCACCGCTATAGGCAAAAAGGAGCAGGGCATTGAAAAATGCAAACAAGGTAACACCGTCCTGCGATTCGATGGTGTCTTCGGTGAGCATGGATAGCAGCATCAAAGCCAGGAATATGCTGTAGAAGTATTGGTGATAGCGTTTCAGCTTCATGAAAGGGTAGAACAAGGAAAACAAAAACCACATAAAGCCAAAAATGCCGAAAGCCACAAAGATAGATAGGTATTGGTTATGCGACCTCCATCTGAATTCGGGCTTGAGGGCGGTGTTCATTTCTTCGTAGGTGTTCTCAAATGTCATAGGCAAATCGCCTGTTCCAACACCAAACCAAAAATTATTTTTAATGATCTTTAGTGATGCCCTTATGTATTCAATGCGCTGCAAAAAGGAACTGCCGCTGGGGTCATTCATATAGCGGTAATACTTATAACCCATAATGATTTTTGAAATCCGGATACGCAAGCCGGGCTTGCTGGTGTAATTGAAATTGGCCACACCTTCTTGTATAAGCCTTATATCCTGATCAGTAAGCGCAGCTACCCCAGCAGAATCTTTGGTCAGATTGCGTGAATTCAGGTAACGGATCAGGGTGAATTTAAGCTGCTGATTGGCCCTGTCGAGGTCTTCAAAATCAATAGTGCCCCTTTTGTTCCATGCTTCCTGTAGTTCATCAACCGACAAATACAGCCCGATATAGGTGCCATCTTCAATGCCGTAGTTTATGGTGTCGTGCACGTATGGATTACCTTGGGCGGTGTGTGTTGGCAGCGATTCGAAATTAACATCGGGAGCCTTGTTCAGTGTGTCAACAATCGATTTTACGTAGAAAATACCAATCAGGGGCAAGGCCAGCAACAACAATATGAGGCCCAATCGTATACCTTTGTTTTTGAGATGCAGAAACTTCACGAAAATCAATCCTAAAGTTATTACAAACAGGCTCAAAACGCCAATCATCGACTCAAGGATAACCAAAAACACAATAAACCAGACCATTACAACTACTATTACAAATCGCTGCCAGTGATTCATGTTTTTGTCGTTGACAAGAAACCAAAGCAAGATAAAAAAACCAAAAACCACATTCAGGCTAAATCTTATCGGGTTGATGAACAGCGAAATCTGTCGAATATCAATGAATGCTTGCGTGATATAGGCATGCAGGCTGAACATGCTGCTGATGAAAATAGCCAACACATAGAGCAAAAGGAGGATTCTCAACTGATGCCAGCTGATTTTCTTTACACTAGCCATTACAACAGGCAACAGAAGCAATGGGAGTTTGATACGCAAATCCTTAAGGGCGTAATTGAAATCAACACTGTGAATCAGGCCGACAATATGCATTAAATATAAGGAGACAACTATCAGGGCCACACGGTTTTTCAGCAGTAAGCCGAAATTGTCCATTAGGTTGGTGCGTGCCGTTTTGAGCAAATACACAAAGGTGTGCCAAAGCCCGGAAAATGGGCCTGCTTTTCTGAAAAACCTGCTGACTACCTCAAATGAAAGACCCCACCATACCCACATTATTAGCAAGGTGAATTGGAACACACTCATGGTAAAACGCGACAGCACAATGCTTAAAGCCAGTAGAACAAGGTTGTAAAAGTATAGGTTGGAGCGAAACTGAGCTGTAAAAAAACGCATCGGTATTTTTATTTAGTCAGTTGTTCCTTTGAGCAATTCCTCGTAGCGATTTCGGTCGTTCAATATAGCCCTTGCTTCCTTCAACTCTTTGTCGTTAACAAGTGAGGCCATTATCTTTCCTTTTTGGTAAAAGTAGCGCGTAGCAATCTCCACACGCAATAAATCCTCTATTTCAGCGCGATATTTGTATAAGTCGTTGGCTTTGTATGCTTTCAGTTGGTCTTCAAGTTGTTGTATCTGATCTGTAATGGCATGCAGGTAGGCCTCATCTGTAGCTGTTTCGCGCAGCAACTGAATGGCTTCTTCGCTTTCTGTTTGGTGCTCAAATCCCTGTTCCTTCACAAATTGCACAAAGTCCTCATAGATGTCATCCGTAATTACAAAATTATCAATTGATTCGGGGGGGGTATTC